>CAJNCE010000009.1:0-71871 GCA_905221185.1 bacterium
ACACTGTCACAAGCAAAAGCCATGGTAGAAAGTGAAACAAACTGGGCAAAATATAAACGTGAACAGCGCAAACAAGCCCAAAATATGGCAAGGTTGGAGAGTGTCCAAGATAGTGGGACAGTTTCCAACTCATGTCCAACAGAGATAGAGATAGATAAAGAGTCAGATAAAGAGTTATATAAAGAATATATATTGTCAGGTAAACCTGACTTTACTTTCCCAAATTGGTTAACTCCGAGAATGATCGAGGAAATAACTAAAGGACATCCTGAGAAGTATTTAATAAGAATCCCTCTAGCTTATCTGAATCATACAGTAGGGAAAAATTATAAATATTTGGACAAAAACTTGAAGCCGATAATGGCACGATTCAAAGAAGGCTATACACTTGAAGATTTTAAACAGGTGATAGATATTAAAACGGCAGAATGGAAGGATAGCCCTGAATTTTCTAAATATCTGAGACCAGAAACACTTTTCGGAACTAAGTTTGACGGTTATTTGAATCAAAAGCCTAAAACCATAAAAGGGAAGTCAGAAGACAACTTCCCAGACCTACCATTTTAGGAGTTGCAAAGATGAAGGAACAATTTAAAGAATTTAATAACAGAAAAATATCGGATAAAGTTTGCGATATTCACCAGGTAAATTATTGGGAAATTTCTGTACCAGTGTTAGGGAGTTCAGAAAGAAAAGTACAAGCATTTTGCCCAGAGTGTGTGAAGGGAGAGATTAAACAAAAAGAGCAAGACTTATTACAGCAGTTCGAGGACAGACAAGCCTACTTTAAAACTTATGATGTCTTAATGCGTGATAGCACGATTCCTAACGAGTTGAAAGGAGCGACATTTGATAATTTCTTTGTTAAGACGACAGAAGAGCGTCAGATGTTAGAGTTTGTAAAGGGGCAAGCCCAAAAGTACCTTGCAGGTATGACGGGAAATACTTTAATTAGTGGTAGCACAGGAATAGGGAAAAGTCATTTATCTCTTGCCTTGGCTAAAGAAATCAATGAGAGCTTCAGAGAGAAGAACGAGCCTAAGAGTGTTTTGTTTGTTAGCTTAACCGAGATTATCAAGCAGATAAAAGAAGGCTGGGCTTATGGAAGAAATGCAAACTTAACAGAGTATGAGGCGGTTAAAAAGCTAGTTGATGTTGATTTTCTAATCATCGATGACCTAGGGGCAAAAAATGGGACGGTAACACCTAAGAGCGATTGGGAACAGGATTTCTTGTTTGATATTATCAATAATCGAGAAACTACGATTTTCAACACGAACCTAGATAGTAGTGAACTGCGGACGGTATACAATGCTAGAAATTCAAGTAGAATTTTGAAAGGTTTAGAAGGGAACACTTTCAAGGCTTTTACGATCAAAGATAAGAGATACACTATAAACACAGTGAGGGGAGAATATCAATGAATGATGATAAAATGCGATTTGCAACAGAAAAAGGCTTTGTTGTCTACGAAAAATGTGGTATAATAGAGATAGAAAAAGTTCCAAAGTTTGGAGAGATAACTTTATTCTACTCAGATGGGAAATTTACTCATCTAGTCAAAAAAGAAACTAAAAAATAAGTCTATTGAGAACAACTCAGGGACATACCGTAAGCATTTAATGCTAGTGGTATGTCCCTTTTTGTTTGCATAGAAAGGGGGTGAGGGTGATGTCAGGAGATACTTCTTTAGGGTATGTAGTAGCCAATAAGTTTTCTATGGATCCAGATAAAAGACAGAAAATCTTTTCTCAGTGTAAAAAAGAAGATGAAAGCTTAGAACAACGGAAACAAGAAATACTAGAAAAATATGCTAACAAACAAGACAAATCAAAATCTAGAAAAAATGATTCTAAAGGCTCGGAGAGTCATAAAAGAAAAGCTAAAAGCAAAGAATTTTAGAAAAAATTATAAACAATAAATCAGATATTAAAAGATGAAGGAGCAAAAAATGACAACTAACTTAGCTAAACAAAAAGAATATCTAGAAGCTTATATCCGAAGTACAGGTTATAACACTAGAGGGATGAACGTAGAAAATAATCATGTACTCATTGAAAAACCAATCCTTGATAGTTACGAAGATGAACATCAACGTAAAGAACTGGTTGATCTAGTAAATGTTATTGAGACTCGTACCCGTGGTGGGAAGTATGAAGTAACTGACTTTGAATCTGATTCATTACAAGAAGTTAGCGAAAATTCGGTTGAGAGAACAGAAGCAGATAAAAAGAAAACTATCAGCGTTGATTACTTAGTTAAATTATTCAGTGGAAAACTTGATTTTTCACAGGAGCAATTAGACGATGGCCAATATAATTTAACGGATTTTCTTGGTAAGAAGATTATTAAATTAAAACGTAAAACACGAAATAGAGAAATCGGAAAAATCTTGCAGACTGCTAACGTTCAAACTGCTACAAGTATGGATGATTTGAAATCTATTGTTTCTTTAATAAATCCAGAGCGCAATGTATCTATGGTTGTTAGTCAATCACTATTTAGTGTCTTAGAAAAAATGAAAGACACTTCAGGAAATTATCTTCTTAAAGTTGATAAAGAGACAGGAACAAGTGAAACATTCTTTGTAGATAACTTTTTAATTGTAGATGATACAACATTAGGGAATAAAGGTGACAAAAAAGGCTTTATCGGAGATCTAGAAAACTTTGTTACTTTGTTTGATCGCAAGAAAGATACACTTAGTTGGGTGAATGCGAATGACTATTTTGGAAAACGGTTGATTTTACATACCCGATTTGATGTAAAAAAAGTTGAAGAAGATTGTGGTTACTTTATTCAATGGAACTAGGAGAAAGAAATGGATATTAATCAAGTATTTGAAACACTGGATGATCTAGATAATAAAAAAAGTAAGATTAATTCAGCACGAGAACAGTTAAGCGAAAAAAGGAAGAGTCTTTTAGGCAATCAAACAGTTTCATTTGAGAATATAGATAATTTTTTATCTAACAACTTAGAGTCTTTGGAACAGCTTGAAAAGATGGAAAAAGCTATTAATTCTCTTCAGGAAAAATATAATAGTGATTTTTCAGAAGCTAATGCAGTCATCTTTGAATACATTTTTAAAGAAACTAAGCAACGGATGGAAACTAAGAAGATCTATAAACAATACCGAAAGAAACTTAGACGAATTCTGGACGCATATGATGAAATTCAAGAACTGAAGAAGGATGTAGAAGAAATCCATACAGGTGTAGTCAGAGAAATAAGTCAGAGACATTCTCTATCGCCGTATCGAACAGAAGTAAGTCCGCTTACTGTTTTACCATTCTTAAACCCTGATTCTAGCGGATGGATGAATTTTTCTAAGGAATATCGGGACATCAAAGTGTATTTAGAAAAATAGGGAACAAATTAAGTAAGGCTAGTGATATATGGCTGAAACAGAAGAGATATCGCTAGTCCTACTTTTATGCTTTACTAAGTTTCACATAACAAAGTAAGCATAAACTGAAAAGAAGTAATAGCTTGAAAGCAAGGTATATCAGGGGTTTACAGAATGGAGTGAGTTTCACAGAATGTAAGATATGAGAAACTGAGGGGATAAATTAAAGAAATTTCCCTTGAACTTGTCATACTGAAGAGTTGTCCAACTTAAAACAATGATACCTGGTAAGTGGAGTGTTGGAAGGCTTTTAGCGCTTTTTGTCAGTTTGACAGAATGCAACAGAAGAAAATTTAAAAATCGAAGCGGAGGTACTTGACTATGTATGACCTTAGTAACAGAGACTTGGACGAGATTGATAATGAATTAGAAAGATATAGAACGATTGCTAATAAAATTTACTTGAGAAGACAAGAGTTGATACATAACAAGAAACATGGGAATGAAACGTATATTAGATCTCAGGGCAAGAAAGTTTCAAATCCTACTGAAGATACTATAATTAGAATTGAAGAAGATTTAACCTTAAGATATCTGGAAGGTTTTAAATTAATTGTAGACACCTTGATGGAAAATCTGATTGATATTGATCTAGTCATCTTTAAAATGAGATTTTTAGAAGCTGGTGTGACTTGGGAAGACGTGGCAGAGAAACTAAATAAAACTACTCGTTATATAAATAGTCGAAGAAAAGTAATCGCTAAAAGATTTATAGAACTGAAAGGATATTGACTTCCCCCACGTTGAAAAAAATTTTTTGAATACTTTGGGAACCGGTGAAGGGAACTTTTTCCAAGTCGGAGACCTCCAGACAAAAAGGGGGTAAAAACTTAACAAATCAGAGTAAAATTCTAGTTTTTTAATAAAACGTTTAAAATACAAATTGACTTTCAGTAAACACTATTTTAATTATTAAAAATCTAATTAAATTTTAATTAGATAGATGATGTCATAGATTAGATTATAGCTTTAATTTAAGAAAGGGTAGCAGTATTAGACTTAATCGATTATTTAGATGATTTTGTAGAGTGGTTAACTATCACTAAAATCTATGTTCTTTGTGAACCTGTTGAGATAATTTGTAGAGACTTAAGATTATCAAAAACTCGGCTATATAGAATCAGAAAGAAAGCTATAGAACGCTTGGAAGAGTTGGTGAAGTATTAGTATTCCAAGTTTGAAAATATAGAGTATTAAAACAATAAATTCCTTGAAGAAAGTTACAAAAATTGATATAATGATAGGTATAGTTAGAATTAAAACTCTCTTTTTTTGAGATACTTTATTATTCTTACTTGACAAGAATACAAAAACGTGTTATGATGAGAGAGAATTAAATGGCTACGGATGTGGCTAGGAAATTACCTCTTATCGTTACGATAGGAGGTTTTCTTTTGTGGTTGATAAACCTAGCCTAACATACAAACAGCAATTGGATTTGATGAAAAAAAAAGGCATCGTTATTGAAGATGAAAATTTGGCTTTAGAAGTTATACAGAGTGTCTCTTACTATGGAATTGTAAACGGTTATAAAGATATCTTTGAAACTTATAAAGATGAAAATGGATTTGAGAAATTTACAAATGAGGTGTCTTTTGTAGCATTGCATCGTATTTTTTTGATAGATCAAACTTTGAATAATTTTTTATTTAAATACATTATTTATATTGAAAAATCACTTAAAACAAAACTGGCTTATAAAATAGCTCATAAACACTCTACAGATATAGACAAGTATTTGGATTTTAATTGCTACAGAACGCATGGTGTTCTAGATAGGGTTAGTGTAGTTAGTAGTATAAAAAATCAGATTGAGACTAATAAAAATAGTGCAGCCATCCAGCATTATAGGGATAATCATGACACAATCCCGCCTTGGGTTGCGACGAGTGGTATATATTTTGGAACAGTAATAAATTGGTATAAAATTTGTCATGATGATATAAAAGAGTATATCGCAAACCAATTTTTTTCTCGTTTTACGATAAGTTCAGACAATGCGAAAGAAATGCTTGTTGCAATGCTATCACTCTTACAAGAATATAGAAATAACATTGCGCATGGAAATAGAACTTTTTTATCTAAAGTTACGAATGAATTAACAAAAGATATTTTATTGTCTATGTTTGCATCTTCGAAAGATATTTTAAATGAAGAAGAATACCTCCAGGGAATTGGGCAGAAAGATTTATTTGCAGTTATGCTTTCTATTGCTACACTAATAAACGATCCGCTAGTTTTTAAGCAGTTTATTAGTGATTTCCAAGCGATATTTAATATTGAAGGTTTAAGTCTAGATAGTCAATATTCTCCACGAGGGAATATTTATGAGACGTTAAACATTCCGGATGACTCCCTTAATAGGCTTAAAAATATTTTTGAACTTAAGTTTAAGAAAGATGAGCTTAAAAGTATATGACTGATTATATCGTAATTGAGATTTTTGATTACAAAGCAACTAAAAAACAGTTGCTTTTTTTCTTTTACGAATAAATAAGTAGGAGGAAGAAATATGAAAATCTTAAATATTGAACTTGTAAGCATTGAAGAAACTAAACTTTGTTTTGAACATAAACGTGACTTATAGTGTACCAATACTAAAGAATGAATACACAGTTAAGCTACTGCTTCTATTGGATTTTAAGCTGGAAGATAAGCAGTTACTGGACTACCTGGTATCAACTTGGAAGTATTGAGATCTAGTGCTTCATTCAGTGGATATGCACAAATTGGGAAAATGGGGGTAAATATGATATAATTGTTTCCTATTATAAAGACATGAAAAAGATATAAAAAAGCAAGTGGTAAATTGTTGAAAAGCTGAAAAATAGTAGTGATGAAGTAATATGATAAAAAATAGATATTATCACGCAACAACGGAGAACCCTCAAATACTTCGTTTATTTGGTGGTGTTATGCAAGTTTTTGATATCGAAAAAAAGTGGATTGATAGTATTGATTGGTTTAATAAAATATATTTCAATGACTTCACGGACTTTGAAGAAATTTCAGAAAACGAGGCATTCGCTTATATCGAAAAAATGAAACACAAAAATTGATATTGCACATTTCGTTGTTAAAAGCTTACCTAGAGTGACATAAAAAAAGCACGCTTTAACGTGCTAGCTTCTTGCCTGCTGAACTCATTAAAAAAGTATAAATTTATGTTCAGTGATTTGTGGAGTAAGGAAGAAACTCCAATATATTCAAAGGAAAAACGAAAACAAATAAACACCCTAGTATCAAGCGTTAAGGAAGTATAAAATAACTTACTTAATATTCAAAAAAGCGATACAACAAAATGCTTTAATTTTAAGAAATATCTTACAGAAAGCCTACAACAGTGGGCTTTTTGCTTTGTCTTAAAAGGTTGATTACTGGGTTTGTCCCCCTTTTTGTCCCCCTTCACAAAGAACTTACAGCTTTCTCATAAAATGAGACGGCTGTTTTTGCTTTTTCTTTGGAGAGATGACTGTAAGTGTCCATAGTCATAGCTAGTGTAGAATGACCTAGACGGTGTTGTAATTCTTTATATGGTATTCCAGAGTTTAGCAAGAGACTAGCGTGTGTGTGTCTAAAACCATGGAATCCAATATTAGGTACACCAGCATGTTTGAAACGTGTGTTTAAACGAGTTGATAGTGTTTTATTGTTTGGGTATTGAGGGAATAAGAGAAGTTTAAAAGTCGGTTCTTTTAGTTTTGTTGCTTACAAAATGATAAGCAGATAAGCAAAGCAATAATTTACCTTAATTGCTTGCATAATGACAAGGAGATAGGAGAGATAAAAATGTCTCTTAATTCCTTACTAAATGTTATGGAGAATGAACTTGAACCAAGAGCGAACGCCGGGAAAATGCAAAAAAAGCACTTAGAATAATCTAAGCGCTCAAGAGTAGTGGACGGTGTGCCTGTCCCGTCATCTCATACGATGAAGTTGCGTAGCGACACTATCATTTCTACCTCACTTCTCTTTAAACTAATTATATCATAAAGGAGTAGCAGCTTGACCACTGACGAAGTAGAAAAGAAGCTAAAAAGCTATTGTAATGGTGTCCTGTGGATTGAATATTAGGATAGGAAAGTTTATAATGAAGTTAAAGTAAAGGAGGTTTCGTTTTAGATTTGATGATACCACCAAGCAAAGAGTTATTGATTTTTTATAATCAAATTGATGAGTGGGTTGACCAAGTTTATCCAGACCAAAATAAACCTTCTTTATCGTTTAAGAAAGACACTCCCCAATCTATTTTAGATTTATTTGATAGCATTAAATCGAAAATTAGTTTTGATTCCCTAGAGCGCAAGTATTGAAATAATAATTATGGACAAATTAATCATGAAAAATAAGATAATTGATGTTTATAAAATTGCGAATCGTCTTGTTTCTATTACTGTTGAGAATCCTGATTTTTCATATTTGAAAATCAATCAGTTTGTTAGAATTGGAGAAAAAGAGTATAGGGTACGTAGTGTCCCTATGATTCATTCAACTCCACCTAAATCGATCTTAGAAATAGATACATTTGCGATTGACTACACTGAGGACGACTTGATGAATAAAGAGGCGGTATTTAGAAGATCGAATAGCGAATCTTAATGGATCGATAGAAATTGTAGTAAGAATCTGGTCTTTTTAATAAAAGACATATAAGAAATGATAGGAAAAATCAGAATAATGACAGATTTTAATGAGAATGGATGCGATGATTTAGAGTTGCTAGATGGGATGTGTGACTCCGTTACAGCAGAATCTTTTCTTGAAGAATACAGTGATTTTTACAAAGAGACTGAAGAGTCAAAAATATGGTGGATTGATAAAATAGATTCTATAGGAGAACATCTATTGAGCTTTGATCAGAAAAAAATTTACAACTTATTTGAGGACTATCCTTATAATATGACTGAAGAAGAAGTTGAAATTTTTGATAGTGAAAATCCTTTTTGGAGAGATTTTTTCTCAGACAGAAAATTATAAGCAATCCGTTTATATTGGACTTTTTAGAGATAGGGCTAATAGAAAATAAAGGTATTTAAAGATGATTAGAATTTCAATTAGTTTGTTGCTAGATGCGATTGAAGATAACATCAACGACAAAGAACTTCAATCTATCGATTTCGAGAGTCATATTAGAAAAATTACAAAAGAATTCCAGGGAGAAAATGGCGAATTCTTAGTAAAAGAAGAAGCGTTTGAAACACTCCCTTTGGACAGAGATAAAAAGGATAAAATCATTGAGCAAATAAAGCAAAATAGTCAAAATGTTTTCGAAGACGATTTTGATACCTTGTTGCAATTATATTTTTGAGCATCAAGAATAATTCAAGCGCATTATTTCATACTAAATAGAAAATGAAAAAGATTGATAAACAAATTATTACGATGTACAAAATAGAAGATGGAGCCTCTAAGAGGCAGTATTCTATTGTGAGTGGATGTTGTAGAGGTATTGCAACTGTCGATAAAACTAATTTGGAATATAGCTATGTTGGAGATGATTTAGGACAATTTGCTTCGTTTGTCAAAGATACTTTGATTAAAAGTATTAAGTTAGGAAAAGAATTGCCAGATAAGTTTTCGTATGGCTTTGGATAAGTGGTGGAATATCTTATATAGGAGAATCAAGATATATTATGGCAATATTAGATGATTTACGAGCATTGTATGACAATGGTTGGGACGCTTCTTTTGATTATAAGGGTCAAGTATGTGGTATTTTTCCTAATTCTGTTTATGACATTGTCGTCGTACTTGGAGATAATAAATTTAAAGTGTCATCTTTTGATGAGTTAATTTCTTTACAGATTAAAGGGAAAACTTTGCTGGAAATTATGAGTGAGGTTGAAGTACAATATGGTTGAAGGACACTAGAGAAAAAGATAGACAATAAATTCAGATGCACAGATTGAAAGTTGAGAAAAAAGTGCTATAATGAAGATATGAAGGATAGAGGTTGAGAATCTGTCACCAACGCGCCACTTATAGTGTAGTGGGTCGAGAAATGCAGGAGCCCCGACAGTCCTGCCTATCCTTGCAAATAAATCAGCCCTTAGAAACGAATCTAGGGGCTTTTGTTATCTAAGCGGTAAACCTTTTGCGTAAGCTTCTTTGGCTTCGGCTAGAGTCATTTTATTTGGGCCACCGTCAATATTTATAATACCTGTATTTTGCCAACGACAGACATCACAGATGTCGTAGTCCATAACTTCAGTTCCACAAACAGGGCAATGCAACCATAAATATCCATCAATTACCCAAGTCTCTTTTGATTTATCCATATCAATCCCTCTTTCTCTATTCATTGATTGTAATTGTAATGGTATCCCAATTTTTCGATGAACCGTCAATATCAACGCACCTTTCCATCATTATACTGCAAATCAAGGGTGATTGCTAATAATTGAGTGAGTTTTCTAGATGTGGTATGATAGTATTATTAGGTAATAAAAAAGCACGTTTGACCGTGCTAGTTTCTTGCCTGCTGAACTCATCATTTTAAGTTCCTTTTTGTTACCCTTTATGTTTTCTCAACATATTTGAATTTAATAGTTTTTGAGAAAATCAAGTTAGATTTAGAGCAGGCTTAGGCCTACTTTTCTCTATCTAAATCTAGCAAGATAATAAAATACTTTAATTTTAAGAAATATCTTACAGCAAGCCTACAACAGTGGGTTTCTGCTTTGTCTTAAAAGGTTGATCTCTGGGTTTGTTTAGAGATTTGCTAGTAAGATTATTTGCGTATCTAAGTCTATCTATTCCAAGAATTACACGATGTTGATGATATAAATCTGGTATGATATAATATTTTGGCCCCCTCACTTTAAGGAAGGGAGGTGTTACATATGTTAGAAACTTTACTCACAGTGTTTCTAGCTCCGTTACTTATTAACGTGTTATCTGAGCTTTTCAAGTTATGGCTTAAGAAACGTAAAAAGTAATGGTTAACCCTTTTAGAGGGTAGCAAAAAACCCCATCGGTGGCACGATGGGGCTTTTTTAGTTACATATGCTGTAACTTTACTCACATTGTAAGTTCATTCTAACATATAACACCTAATATTTCAAGCTTTTGTTTCTATATTTCCTCAGAGTGTGTTTGTGTCTTGAATCCATTTCACTTAAATTAGAACCCGTGTCACCAATCCCCATTTTACAGGTTTGATGATGAAAAAACTATTTTATACATCATGTATAATACAGGTGAAAAATGATGACATCGGTTAACTCGAGTGCAGTAAAGTGCAGAAGAGTGCAGAAGAGTGTAGTAAAGTTGATTCAAATCAGTTTTACAAAAAGATTGTAGGACGAGTAGAGTTTGAATTGAAATATAAGTATAGTTGACAAAAAGAAAAAAACGCTTGGAACAGCGTTTTTCTTCTGTATTGATTCGTATTGAATGCTTACTTAACTTCTGTAAACACAACGTGTTTGCGAAGTTTTGGTGAGTATTTCTTCAATTGAAGACGGTCTGGAGTGTTACGTTTGTTTTTAGAAGTAAGGTACAAGCGTTCACCAGATTCTTTGTGTTCAAGTGTAATATTTACGCGCATGGTATCTCCCTTCTATTATTCAGCTGATGCAGCTTTAGCGATTTTACGTCCTTTGTAGTATCCTTTAAGTGATACACGGTGAGAACGTGAGTAATCTCCAGTAGTTTCGTCAAAGTTTACAGATGGAGCTGTTACTTTGTAGTGTGTACGACGTTTGTTTTTCTTCGCTTTTGAAGTGCGACGTGCAGGTACTGCCATTTTGATTTCTCCTTTAGGTATTTATATTCGATTCAATCTACTGATTTTCATCAACCATACTAGGATAACACATTTTTTTTGTAAAGTAAAGTTACTTGACAAAAAAAGATGAAAAAATTCTCCTGTCCGACCAAGCAGACAGGAGAAGGTGTTAAATATCAATCTCAAATGGTTCGTCAATGGTTTCTGACACGTATTTTCCGTCTTTCTTCCGTTGCTTGACACATTCTGTGAGGAGATACTCGATTTGCCCATTGACTGAACGAAAGTCGTCTTCTGCCCATGATGCGAGTGCAGCGTATAACTTTGTTGAGAGTCGAAGGGGGATCTGCTTTTTTTTAGCTTCAGCCATCTTTAGTAAAGACTTCCTGTGTTGACAATTGGTTGTGCATCATGATTGCCACAGAGAACGACTAGGAGATTTGAAACCATGGCAGCTTTTCGTTCTTCGTCAAGCTCGACCAATTCCCCTTCATTGAGACGTTCCAGGGCCATTTCAACCATACCCACAGCGCCGTCTACAATCATCTTACGGGCATCAATAATGGCAGATGCTTGTTGACGTTGAAGCATGACAGCAGCAATTTCTGGAGCGTAAGCTAGGTAAGTAATACGTGCTTCAAGGATTTCCAAGCCAGCGTCCTCAACGCGACTTTGAATTTCCTCACGAATACGGTTAGCTACAATTTCACTAGAACCACGGAGACTCCCTTCATCTGCTTGTCCATCGCCTGTAGTATCTACATTAGGAGACACATCGTAAGGATAGATGCGGACAATATTACGGAGGGCGCTATCACATTGCAATGAAAGATATTCTTTGTAGTTGTCAACGTTGAAGACTGCCTTAGCAGTATCGACAACTCTCCAAGTTACCGCGATACCGATTTCTACGGGATTTCCTAGACAATCATTGATTTTTTGACGAGAATTGCTCAAGGTCATAACCTTGAGTGAAATCTGTTTCTTGCCAATTTCAAGATTTACATCATTGCCATTTGATGATTTAACTCCTGAAAAAGGAGATTTCGTGCTAACGTCACCACTTTGTCCAAGTCGAGTGTGGTTTGCAGGGTTAACTGCTACGCTGAAGGGATTGACAAAGTAAAAACCAGGTTCTTTGATGGTACCTGTATAGTTACCAAAAAGGGTCAAAACTAGAGCTTCCTGAGGTTTGACAACTTTTAAACCAGCATGAGCTAGGCCTGCAATTAAGCTTAATAAAAGTCCGACAATAATTCCAAAAATGTTTTCCGAACCAGCACCCATTATAAATATAAAGACACCAAGTACGAGTGTCAACTCAATGAGAATCAATGCGAATATACCATTTGGTTTTGAATTGATGAGTTTTTCAGTCATAAGAATGACCTCCTGTTATATGATATCTAAATGATATCACTTTAATTTATAAAGTCAAGAAATAAATGCAACATTTTTAAATAAAATATTTCTGTATAGAATTTTCTGAAAATTCAAGAATTTTCTTCTGTTCATTGCTTTTAAAATGTGCTATAATAGTAAAAACTGAAATGGGAGGGATAAGATGACTGAATTAGATAAACGTCACCGCAGTAGCATTTATGACAGCATGGTTAAATCGCCAAACCGTGCCATGCTTCGTGCGACTGGTATGACAGATAAGGACTTTGAAACACCGATTGTGGGAGTGATTTCAACTTGGGCGGAAAATACGCCATGTAACATTCACTTGCATGATTTTGGGAAATTGGCGAAAGAAGGTGTCAAATCGGCAGGTGCTTGGCCTGTACAGTTTGGTACCATTACCGTAGCGGACGGGATTGCCATGGGAACGCCTGGTATGCGTTTCTCTCTAACATCTCGTGATATCATTGCGGACTCTATCGAGGCGGCTATGGGTGGTCACAACGTCGATGCCTTTGTTGCTATCGGTGGCTGTGACAAGAACATGCCTGGTTCTATGATTGCTATTGCCAATATGGATATTCCAGCTATTTTCGCCTATGGTGGAACTATTGCACCGGGAAATCTTGATGGCAAAGACATTGACTTGGTTTCTGTCTTTGAAGGAATCGGAAAATGGAACCACGGTGACATGACAGCTGAGGACGTGAAGCGTCTTGAATGTAATGCCTGCCCTGGCCCTGGTGGCTGTGGTGGTATGTACACAGCTAATACCATGGCGACCGCTATCGAAGTTCTCGGTATGAGTTTGCCAGGATCTTCATCTCACCCAGCTGAATCAGCTGACAAGAAAGAAGACATCGAAGCAGCAGGACGTGCTGTTGTTAAGATGCTGGAGCTTGGTCTCAAACCATCAGATATCTTGACTCGTGAAGCCTTTGAAGATGCTATCACTGTAACTATGGCTCTCGGTGGTTCTACAAATGCTACTCTTCACTTGCTTGCCATTGCCCATGCTGCCAATGTTGATTTGTCACTTGAGGACTTCAATACGATTCAAGAACGTGTGCCTCACTTGGCCGACTTGAAACCATCTGGTCAGTATGTCTTCCAAGACCTCTACGAAGTCGGTGGTGTGCCTGCGGTTATGAGATATCTCTTGGCAAATGGTTTCCTTCATGGCGATCGCATCACATGTACTGGTAAGACTGTTGCTGAAAACTTGGCTGATTTTGCAGACCTTACACCAGGCCAAAAAGTCATCATGCCACTTGAAAATCCAAAACGTGCAGACGGTCCGCTTATCATCTTGAACGGGAACCTTGCCCCTGACGGTGCGGTTGCCAAGGTATCAGGTGTGAAAGTGCGTCGTCACGTTGGACCAGCTAAGGTCTTTGACTCAGAAGAAGATGCTATTCAGGCCGTTCTGACAGATGAAATCGTTGATGGCGATGTAGTCGTTGTTCGTTTCGTTGGACCTAAGGGTGGTCCTGGTATGCCTGAGATGCTCTCACTTTCTTCAATGATCGTTGGTAAAGGTCAAGGAGACAAGGTTGCCCTCTTGACGGATGGCCGCTTCTCTGGTGGTACTTATGGTCTGGTTGTCGGACATATCGCTCCTGAAGCTCAGGATGGTGGACCGATTGCCTACCTTCGTACAGGTGATATCGTTACGGTTGACCAAGATACTAAAGAAATTTCTATGGCCGTATCCGAAGAAGAACTTGAAAAACGCAAGGCAGAAACAACCTTGCCACCACTTTACAGTCGTGGTGTCCTCGGTAAATATGCCCACATCGTATCATCTGCTTCACGCGGAGCTGTGACAGACTTCTGGAATATGGACAAGTCAGGTAAAAAATAAAACCAAAAAGCAAGCCAACTTCGGCTTGCTTCTTTTTATCTTCAAAAGTGATTTGCCTGCTTAACGAGGTGGCAGTCCAAGGGCAATACGGCCGTAGCGACTGATTCGTGTGATCTTCCAGGCAGGCGACCAGGTAACTTCAACCTTGACATCTTCGATACCCTCGATTTGTTTTAGACCTGCAACGATTTCAATAGGCAGGCTTTCGGCGCAATCGCAGGCGGTGTCGGTGAAGGTCATAACAATCTTGCAGAGCCCCGTTTCATCCAGATTGATTTCATAAATCAGTCCTAGATTGTACACATCCAATTCCACATCTGTATCAAAAACCTTCTCTAGTTTTTCGATAATTTGGTCTTGTAAGGCCAAAGCGCGGTCATTGATTTTGATATCGTCTCTCATAACAGTCCCTCCACGTGATAAATATCCTCTATTTTCTCATAATTCTGACAATTTGGCAAGTTTTTGATGAATTTTCTGAAAAATATGATAAAATGAAGAAAATACGGAATCAAGGGGAAGCCTATGGAGCAGATTGGAAAAGTCTTTAGACAATTACGAGAGTCAAGAAATATCTCGCTGAGACAGGCGACTGGGGGACAATTTTCGCCGTCCATGTTGTCCCGATTTGAAACAGGTCATAGTGAGCTTTCGGTGGAAAAGTTTCTATTTGCCCTAGAAAATATATCTGCCAGTGTAGAGGAAATCCTCTTTCTGGCGAGAGGTTTTCAGTATGATACCGATTCTGAGTTGAGAAAAGAAATCCTAGATGTCTTGGACCTAAAGAATATAGCACCTCTTGAGGATTTGTATCGCAAGGAATATCAAAAGCATGCCCATTCTCAAAACAAACAGAAACATATTCTAAATGCCATTATTATCAAGTCTTATATGAAGAGCATGGATGAAAGGGTGGAGTTAACAGCAGAGGAAGGAAAAGTCCTTCATGACTACTTGTTTTCTACTGAGATTTGGGGAATTTATGAACTCAATTTGTTCTCGGTCAGTTCTCCATTCTTATCTGTTGCTCTTTTTACTAGATATGTACGAGAAATGGTCCGCAAATCTGATTTTCTAATGGAAATGTCTGGTAATCGAAACCTGTTTCACACCATGCTATTGAATGGTTTTTTAGCCAGCATTGAATGTGAAGAATTTACCAATGCCTCTTATTTTAAACGTGTCATCAAAGAGCATTTCTACAAGGAAAATGAGACCTATTTCCGAATTGTCTATTTGTGGGCGGAAGGTCTTCTTGATAGCAAGCAAGGCAGAGTCAAGGAAGGGCAGAAAAAGATGGAGGATGCTGTCCATGTTTTTGAGATGCTTGGCTGTCACAAATCTGCCGAATACTATAGAAAAACCTCCGATTGTTGAATATCTGCAAACCAAGAAAAAAATTTGAAATTTGAAGCGATAGAATTCTGTCTCTCTCTCAGGTCATTACAAAAGTTCTATCGTTTTTTTTGCTTATTTTGTGTGTTGCATATATTCAAAAAAATTTCTCGCTAATTCATAAGTGCTATACTATGGTCATACTTCATATTGAACTTATACTCTTCGAAAATCTCTTCAAACCACGTCAGCTTCACCTTGCCGTAGATATGGTTACTGACTTCGTCAGTTCTATCCACAACCTTAAAACACTGTTTTGAGCAACCTTCGGCTAGCTTCCTAGTTTGCTCTTTGATTTTCATTGAGTATTCGAACAAGAAGGGAGATTCTCTATGAAACTATTGTTCAAAAATCAAGCTTATCGACTCTTGACTTTGTCACGCTTCTTCAATGCTTTTGGTGCTTCGATTTTTAATCTGGTATTTATCGTCTATGCATCGACCTTGCCACAAGCCTCTTTTGCGGTTGCTATGGCGAATATTGTCATGATTCTTCCGACTTTCTTTACAGTTTTTGTAGGGATTCGGGCAGATTACACGAGGGACAAGGTCAAATGGATGACCTATAGCGGTTTGTTTCAGGCGATTTTATTTTTTCTAGCAGCTTTAGTTGTTCAGCAAGCTAGTCTCTTTGCCTTTTCTAGCTTGTGTTTAATCAATGTCATTAGTGATGTTATCAGTGATTTTGCAGGTGGCTTGCGCATGCCTCTTATTAAGGAAAAAGTAGCTGAAGATGATCTGATGGAAGCTTATTCTTTTTCCCAGTTCATCACCTATATTTCAGCTATTGGTGGTCAAGCCTTTGGAGTCTGGCTCTTAGGGCTATCGGTCAATAATTTTTCTCTCGTTGCGGGAATCAATGCTTGTTTTTTCCTAGTATCAGCCGCTGTTCTCTTTTTAGGAAGAAGCAAATTAAGCCTGTCAATTTTATCTGCTGACGGTGAAACCTTAAAAAATGAGAAGCTATCTATCAAAGAGCAGTTCCTAACAATTTACCGAAATTTACGCCTCGTTTTTCTTAAAAGTGGACAGAAAAACTTTGGTTTCATGATCTTTGCTGTCTTGCTTATCAATGCCTTGGGTGGGGCTTTAGGAAGCGTTTACAACATCTTCTTTTTGAGCCATTCTCTCTTGAATTTTTCTTACACAGAGGCACTATTTATCGAGCAAGTCTGTGTTTTATTAGCAATTATCATCAGTAGCCTTACGGGAAATGATTATTTTGGGAAGCAGTCCTTGCCTAGATTGATGATGTGGGTGACATTAGGAGTCAGTCTAGTTGGTCTGGCTAATTTATTCAATCAAGTCGTACTTGGTTTACTATTTCTCTGTTCAACTCTGTATGTGTCTGGTAAAGTTCCACCAAAGATTAATGCCATGCTCCTGAAAAATCTAGCTCCAGAGGTTCTAGCTCGTACCAGTAATTTTTTGGGTTTATTGTTTACCTTATCAGTACCTCTTGGTACAGCCTGTTTTTCACTTGTAGCTGTATGGAATATACAGTTGACTTGGATGTTATTTGTTGGTCTTTCCTTGCTAGCTATTCTTTTGACAGTTATTAATCTCAAAAATGATATTTAATACTCTTCGAAAATCTCTTCAAACCACGTCAACGTCGCCTTGCCGTAGTACGGTTACTGACTTCGTCAGTTCTATCCACAACCTCAAAACAGTGTTTTGAGCAACCTGCGGCTAGTTTCCTAGTTTGCTCTTTGATTTTCATTGAGTATAAATCCTGATTTTTTTTCTTACTGTTTTAATCCCTCTATTTATGGTAAAATAAGACTATTAAGTTTAAAGAGGATTCCCTATGAAATTACAAAAACCAAAAGGAACGCAGGATATCTTGCCTGCTGAATCTGCCAAGTGGCAGTACGTTGAGGGCTTTGCCCGTGAGATTTTCAAGCGCTATAACTATGCAGAAGTGCGCACGCCTATTTTTGAGCATTATGAGGTTATCAGTCGCTCTGTCGGAGATACAACGGATATCGTAACTAAGGAAATGTACGATTTCTATGACAAGGGTGACCGTCATATTACCCTCCGTCCAGAAGGAACAGCGCCAGTTGTCCGTTCCTATGTGGAAAATAAACTCTTCGCTCCCGAAGTGCAAAAGCCAAGTAAGTTCTACTACATGGGACCAATGTTCCGTTATGAGCGTCCACAAGCAGGGCGTTTACGCCAGTTCCACCAGATTGGTGTTGAGTGTTTTGGATCTAGCAATCCAGCTACCGATGTGGAAACCATCGCTATGGCAGCCCATTTCTTGAAAGAAATCGGTATCCAAGGTGTCAAATTACACCTCAATACGCTTGGAAATCCTGAGAGCCGTGCGGCTTATCGTCAAGCCTTGATTGACTATTTGACACCGCTCAAGGAGACCTTGTCTAAGGATAGCCAGCGTCGCTTGGAGGAAAATCCTCTTCGTGTCTTGGACTCTAAGGAGAAAGAAGACAAGGTAGCAGTCGAGAATGCGCCTTCTATCTTGGACTTCCTTGATGAAGAAAGTCAAGCTCATTTTGATGCTGTACGTCAGATGTTGGAAAATCTTGGAGTAGACTATATCATCGATACCAATATGGTGCGTGGTCTGGACTACTACAACCACACCATTTTCGAGTTTATCACTGAGATTGAGGGCAATGACCTGACAGTCTGTGCGGGTGGTCGTTACGATGGCTTGGTTGCCTACTTTGGTGGTCCTGAAACTGCTGGATTTGGTTTTGGACTTGGTGTAGAGCGTCTGCTTCTCATCCTTGAAAAGCAAGGTGTGACCCTCCCTATCGAAAATGCCCTAGATGTTTATATCGCAGTCTTGGGTGAAGGAGCAAATGTCAAGGCCTTGGAATTGGTACAAGCTCTTCGCCAACAAGGATTTAAAGCAGAGCGTGATTATCTCAACCGTAAACTCAAAGCTCAGTTCAAGTCAGCCGATGTCTTTGCGGCTAAGACTCTCATCACTCTAGGCGAGAGCGAAGTCGAAAGCGGACAAGTGACGGTCAAGAACAACCAAACACGAGAAGAAGTGCAAGTATCACTTGATGCTATCAGCCAAAACTTCTCAGAAATCTTTGAAAAATTAGGCTTTTAATAACAGAAAAACTGGTCAGAGAAGTACTCCTGACCTTTTTCTTTTGCAAAATGACAAAAATCATAAACTTTTTGACAAATATTGTTGTCAAAAAGAAAAAGATGTGTTACAATATAATCAAGTTAAGAGAAAAGGAGAAAGAAACGATTATGTGGGCATTAGGATTTGTACCTCTTGTGATTATGTATTATATCTACCATTCCCAAAAGGTCAAGAAACTGGAGAATAAAATCAAAAGAATTGAGCAAAAACAGAAAGGAAATAAAGAAATGTCAAGAATTTTAAAAGAATTGATTGGAAAAACACCGACAATCGTTGGACAAGTGTTTGGAACAGACAACTGGGAAGTTGTGGATGTTGATGAGGAATGGGTCAAATTACGTCATGTTGATAAAAATGGGAAAGAAAAATT
This sequence comes from bacterium, assembly GCA_905221185.1. GTDB lineage: Bacteria > Bacillota > Bacilli > Lactobacillales > Streptococcaceae > Streptococcus. The sequence continues at coordinate 19,304 of CAJNCE010000009.1, forward strand.
CAAGTTGCAACGTATTGAGGATATCCAAGCCGTTGAATTTGACGGAGAGTAGGTGTGTAACATGCAACTAAAAAACCGTCTAAAAGAGCTTCGGGCTCGCGATGGCCTCAATCAAACCGAACTAGCCAAGCTAGCAGAGGTTTCCAGACAGACCATTAGCTTACTAGAACGGGACGAATACACCCCGTCCGTTGTGATTGCCTTGAAAATATCTCAGATTTTCAACGAAACAGTCGAATCGGTATTTCGCTTGGAGGAGGACGAGTGATGAACAAGTATAGAGTAGTGTATTATATGAGTGTTCTTGCCCTTATTGTAAATGCCTTTGCTATGATTGGAACATTACTGGGTTGGTTCTATTTTGTTGAAAGTAAGTATTTGTTTTGGATTAACTTAGTCCTCTTGTCCATTTTCAATTGGTTAAAGAAAAAGGAGAAAAATGATGAACAAGTATAAAGTAATCTATTATGTAGTTGCCATAGCTCTATTAGTCAGCGTATTTCTACTGATTGGGATGGACCTCGGCTGGTTTAATCCCTATCAAAGCGACCAATTTATTTGGGCCTACTTTGCTCTTATCCCAGTCGTTGACTGGATTGAAAAGAAAGCAAACAATTTAGCAAGTGAAAAAGGAGAATAAATATGAAAGAGTTTTTAGCAGGATTTCAAGTAGATACAGAACAAAAAGAACTTGCAGGTGTCTGTGCAGGTTTAGGAAATTATTTTAACATCAAAACTATAGTGGTTCGTTTAGTGATGCTGTTCTTGTTTCTTTCCTCGACTGAATTTGGGATTTTGACAGTCACTCTGTATGCCTATCTTGCTGGTTGGCTAAGTAAAGAGTCTCTGGGAGCTAGTGAGACAAAAGCAAGAAACCAAGCTATTCTCTTGTTTGCTGTTTGTTTGATTTTAGTATCACTGGGAACAGAGGGCTTGACAGCTATTTATGAATCAGGTAAAGCCTTTGGTCAGTGGTTAGTTGGATTGGTTTAATTTAGAAGGAGAATGAATATGGAAAAGAAAAAGAAACGTGGATTGTTATTTTTAATGTCTATTGTCTTGGGAGCTTTCTTCGGCGTGTTTATAGGGATGTTTAAGGCCGGTGCCGAATCCTACGAAATTATGTTAGATGTGAAAGTCTTGATACCATGGATATCAGCTATTTGTTTACTGATAGGTTTCATTAGTATTCTTTTGACGTTCAATTTCTTAAAGAAAAGCAGAAAATTTCACTCCTTGTATCAAGAGGAAATGGATGATGATCTGAATGAAACCTATTATGTGCAAATGTATCGGAATCTTGAGTTTGGAACCATTGCTTTTAATATTACAACTGTAGCGATTTTATTAGCTCTTTTCATCTCATTAAATGAAGTGATTGTACTAAATGGAAGCCGTATAACCTTATCTCTTTCTTTTTTGGTATTTGCGTGGGTTTTCAATGCTCAAAAATCTCTTTCTAAAACAATTGCAATCGTTCGTCAGTTTGATTGGGTTCCTTTCTCTACACCAAAGGATGTCTTGTACTATATCAATTCTTATGATGAAGGGGAGCGTCAGGCTTATTTGGAACAGAGTTTTCAGATTTTATTCCAATTAAACCAATATGTCTTGCCAGGTCTCTACCTTCTAATTTTTCTCTTTTCCTTACTGACAGGAGAAATTCAGCTACTAGCTTTCTTGCTTGTCGGAGCCATCCATATTTATATCAATGTGATGCAGTTGCCTATGGTGAAACGTTATTTCAAATAAAGGAGTTTTTATGATTCGTGTTGAAAATGTAAGCAAAAGTTTTGGGAGCAAAAAAGCTCTTCACCAGATTTCTTTTGAGATTAAGGAAGGTGAAATCTTTGGTTTTCTTGGACCTTCTGGCTCAGGTAAAACAACCATGATCAATGTCTTGACAGGTCAGTTGGCTGCAGATCAAGGTAACACAATTTTGTTAGGCAAGAATTCTCAAGATTTAACCTCAAATGATTTGGAACAAATCGGTATTGTTAGTGATGGCAGTGGTTTTTATGAAAAGATGAGTCTTTATAAAAATCTGCTCATCTATGCTAAGTTATATGGTCTCAAGTCAGATAGAGTAAATCAGGTGCTTCAACAGGTTGGATTGGCAGATGCTAAAGACATTATCGCAGAAAAGTTATCTACAGGAATGAAACAACGAATGTTCTTGGCCCGTGCCCTTCTGAATGCTCCTAAGATTCTCTTTCTAGATGAGCCAACCAGTGGCTTAGACCCTACAACATCTAAGATGATTCATACCCTACTTCAAGAACTAAAGCAGGCGGGGACAACTATCTTTCTGACCACGCATGATATGCATGAAGCAACTCTGCTTTGTGATCGCTTATCTCTTTTAAATAAGGGAAACTTAATAGAGTATGGAAGTCCACAAGATATTATCCAGAAGTATCATGTGGATAAGAAAGTACATGTGGTTTATAACGATGGACGAGAACAGATAGTTCCATTTGAAGAATTACCACAATTAGACACGACAAATTTGATGGTGGTTCACTCTTGTGAGCCAACTTTAGAAGAAATCTTTATCAGATTGACAGGAGAAAAGTTAGATGTTTAGAAAATTAAATGCCCTACTATGGTTAAGATTACAAGTCCTTATTAGCAATTCAACTTTGTTAGCAACTTTATTGATGCCTTTTGGTACTGCTGTTCTATATAATGAATTGTCAAATAAGAATGGACAATTGAGCCTATTTTTATTATCTGCTAGCTTGACGATGGTCTTGAGCATGGGAAGTGGTTATATGGTATCGATTATGATGGCAGAAGATAAGGAAAAGCGCAATCTTAAATCACTCATCCTAAGTGGTGTGACAGCAACAGAATATACTATTAGTATGCTCGTTCTCCCTATGTTGATTATGTTGCTTGGAATGATTGTACTACCAATCTATCTTAAAGTAGATGTATCAGGTTACCTATTTGCCTATGTTATCTATTTGGTCTTAGCAACTATTAGTGTTATTTTTCTCAACCTTCTAATCGGTGCGGTGTCAGATACTCAATCTAAAGCGCAAGTCTATAGTATTTTTCCTATGTTAATTGTTTCTTTTTTACCTATAATTGCTCTTCAAAATGATACGGCTCAGAAAGTGTTAGATTACTCGTTCGTCGGTCCTATTGTAAATCTTTTAAATAAAAAAGGTGGAGAAATATCTTTTTCTAACATCGGTATGTTACTTGCTTGGGTACTTGTGTTAGGAATAGCAAACCTCTTTGTATTGAAAAACAGCTATAAAGCAAGATAGGAGATTTATATGAAACTACTTAAAAACCTTGGCTGGTTTTTTCTAGCCTTTCTATCCTTTTTATTCATCTATGGCTTCATTCAGGGGCTCGCGACTACGTCGCTTGCCTTAGGCGCTTCACCCTATGCTACTACCTTGCTCTATGTGGCCTTGGCTGGAGTATATGTGTACGTCATTTATAAATGGTACCAGAAAGCTCCTGTCCATATTGAGAAGAGTGGTTTTAACCGATTTATTTGGCTCCCTGCCTTGGTTTGGTTCTTATCTCTTGTCGTTCAATTCTTCTTGCCAAATGATCCTTCAGTAAATCAACAAACAGCGACAGAATTGACCTTGTCTCAACCACTTTTCTCATTCTTTGCTATTAATATTTTTGCTCCTTTGACGGAAGAACTTATCTTTAGAGGGATGTTAGCACGCTACCTCTTTCCTAAGCAGGACAATAGTAAACAAACTCTGATTTTTCTTCTGGTATCCAGTTTTCTGTTTGCCTTGATTCATTTCCCAGGTGATGTGCAACAATTTTTTGTCTATTTTAACCTTGGTTTTAGTTTGGGCTTGGCTTATATTAGCAGAAAAGGTCTGGTCTACAGTATTTCTCTCCATGCTTTGAATAATTTAGTCGGCTTTTTGATGATTCTCATGCTATAATAGAGTCAGGAGGTCACATGAAACGAGTAATTTTATTAGCAGTGATTCAGGCAGTCGTTCTATTTTTCATCATTGGGGCACTAGCTTATGCCTTCAAGGGAGATTTCTTCTACAGTCATCTAGCAGTAGTCTTTGCCCCTATTGCCGGTATCTGGCGTTTTGGGACAGCTTATACGACGGAAATTGTCTTGCCTCGAAAGGCAGCTGAAATTGCTGAAAAGCGTAAAGCAGGCAAAAATTCAAAATAAGAGAGTCCGGTGAACTTCATCGGATTTTTTATTAGCGCTAATTTTTAGGGCCTTCACCTGATTTTTAAAGACTGGCAAACTTTTCTGCTGATTTTCATGAAGAGCCTGCGCTTTTATGGTAAAATAGTAACAGAATAAAAGAGGAGAGAAACAATGAAACGTAGTATGTATGCTGGTCGTGTTCGTGAAGAACACATCGGACAAGAAATAACCTTGAAAGGATGGGTTGGCCGTCGTCGTGACCTTGGTGGTTTGATTTTTATCGACCTTCGTGACCGTGAAGGAATCATGCAGTTGGTTATCAACCCTGAAAAAGTATCTGCAGAGGTCATGGCAACAGCTGAAAGCCTTCGTAGCGAGTTTGTTATTGAGGTGACAGGACAGGTCAGTGCGCGTGAGCAAGCCAATGATAAGTTGCCAACTGGTGCAGTTGAGTTGAATGTGACAGCTCTTACTGTGCTCAATACAGCTAAAACAACACCATTTGAGATTAAGGATGGCATTGAGGCTAATGACGATACACGTTTGCGTTACCGTTACCTTGATCTTCGTCGTCCAGAAATGTTGGAAAATCTTAAACTTCGTGCCAAGGTGACCCACTCTATCCGCAACTACTTGGATGAGTTGGAGTTTATCGACGTGGAGACACCATTCCTTTCTAAGTCAACACCAGAAGGGGCGCGTGACTATTTGGTGCCATCTCGTGTGAATAAAGGGCATTTTTACGCCCTTCCTCAAAGTCCACAAATCACGAAACAGCTCTTGATGAATGCTGGTTTTGACCGTTATTACCAAATCGTTAAATGTTTCCGTGATGAGGACTTGCGTGGAGACCGCCAGCCTGAGTTTACTCAGGTCGACTTGGAAACGTCTTTCCTTACGGAGCAAGAAATCCAAGATATTACAGAAGGCTTGATTGCCCGCGTGATGAAAGAAACAAAAGGCATCGAAGTAACCCTTCCATTCCCTCGTATGAAGTATGACGATGCCATGGCTCTTTATGGTTCTGACAAGCCAGATACTCGTTTTGACATGTTGCTTCAGGACTTGACAGAAGTGGTCAAAGGTGTTGATTTCAAAGTCTTTTCAGAAGCACCTGCTGTAAAAGCCATTGTGGTAAAAGGAGCTGCGGATAACTATTCACGTAAAGACATCGACAAGATGACGGAAGTAGCCAAACAGTACGGTGCCAAGGGTCTTGCTTGGGTCAAGGTAGTTGACGGAGAATTAAACGGACCAGTTGCCAAATTCTTGACAGGCATCCAAGCAGAATTGACAACAGCGCTTGCTCTTGGAGAGAAGGACTTGGTTCTCTTTGTGGCGGATACGCTTGAAGTGGCCAATGCAACGCTCGGTGCCCTTCGTGGACGTATTGCCAAAGAGCTTGGTTTGATTGATAACGATAAATTCAACTTCCTTTGGGTGGTTGACTGGCCAATGTTTGAATGGTCTGAAGAAGAAGGCCGCTACATGAGTGCCCACCATCCATTCACACTTCCACAGGAAGAAACTGCTCACGAACTAGAAGGTGATTTGGCTAAGGTTCGTGCCATTGCTTACGATATCGTCTTGAACGGTTATGAACTTGGTGGTGGTAGCCTTCGTATCAACCAAAAAGACCTTCAAGAACGCATGTTCAAGGCTCTTGGTTTCTCAGCTGAAGAAGCAAATGACCAGTTTGGTTTCCTTCTTGAAGCCATGGACTATGGTTTCCCACCACATGGTGGTTTGGCTATCGGTCTTGACCGATTTGTTATGTTGCTTGCAGGAGAAGAAAATATTCGTGAAGTTATTGCCTTCCCTAAAAACAACAAGGCAACTGACCCAATGACACAAGCTCCATCAACAGTCGCTCTTAAACAACTAGAGGAACTCAGCTTACAAGTAGAAGAAGATGAAACAAGCAAAACGAATTAAGCGGTGGCGCTATTATCTGCGCCGCTTTGCTTATCAGATAAAAATTTTACGTGTCTTACAAAGCATCTCTCGAGAGAAGTATGACGAGAAGATTTCGGCCTCTCTGGTCTATGGCTTTCTATCAGCAGTAGCGGTCAATTTCTTTTTCCAACCAGGGCATGTGTATTCGAGTGGTGCGACAGGTCTGGCACAGATTATCTCTGCCTTGAGTAATCACTGGTTTGGTTTTCATATTCCGATTTCGCTGACCTTCTACGCTATCAATTTTCCTTTGATGGTCTTGGCCTGGTATCAGATTGGCCATAAATTCACTATTTTTACCTTTATCACGGTATCCATGAGTTCCTTCTTTATCCAGTTTGTCCCTGTGGCAACCTTGACGGAGGATCCTATTATCAATGCCCTCTTTGGGGGTGTTGTCATGGGCTTGGGGATTGGTTTTGCACTTCGAAACAATATCTCCAGCGGTGGGACAGATATTGTCAGTCTGACCATTCGTAAGAAAACAGGTAAGAATGTCGGTAGTATTTCTTTCTTGGTAAATGGGACAATCATGTTGATAGCTGGTTTGACCTTTGGTTGGAAATACGCCCTCTACTCTATGATTACTATCTTTGTCTCTAGCCGTGTGACAGATGCAGTCTTTACCAAGCAAAAACGTATGCAGGCCATGATTGTGACCAATCATCCAGACAAGGTCATTGAAAAAATCCATAAAAAATTGCATCGCGGAGCAACTATGATCCACGATGCAGAAGGAACCTATAATCACGAGAGAAAGGCAGTTTTAATCACTGTCATTACACGTGCAGAGTTTAATGAATTTAAACAGATTATGAAACAGGTGGACCCAAGCGCCTTTGTCTCTGTATCGGAGAATGTCCATATTTTGGGACGGTTCGTTGAAACAGATAATTAGTGATCAAAAAAACCAGCGCAAGCTGGTTTTTATTTTTCAATAATTTTGTGGGCAATCAACTGGCGGTAGCAAATTTGTTTATTGCTTTTAGCATCGTTGATAATCTGAAGAATGGTTTCAAATGATGTTCGACCAAGTTCTAGGCTATTAATATCGACATAGGCTGCCAAGTTGAGCTTGGGATTGACTGAATCGAAGCTGAGAACAGGGACATCCAGTTGGTGTTTTGCGATGTAATCACAGACCCCTTCGGCTAGGAGGCTATCAGTTGTGATAATAGCATCAATCATAGGATCGTGTTTAAACAAACGCTTACTGAATTGATATCCTTTTTCTTCTAGAAATTCGTTCGCAAAATAGGTCAAGTTACTATCAATAGGCAGTTGGTACTGTTTGAGTGCTGACTCATAGCCTGTTAAACGGTCTTGTGTTACGAAGAGTCTCTTAGTCCCTCCGATAAAAGCAATTCGTTTGCAGCCTTTTTTGATGAAATATTCAGTCGCATCAAAGCCAGCTTGAACATTGTCATTATCGACAAGTGGAATAAAGGGGGACAGAGATTTTCCTAGGATGAGGAAGGGGAACTGCTCATCAGCCACCAGTTTGACTAAAGGATCTTCTTCTTCGGCATAAAGGAAAATTAAACCGTCTACACGTTTACCATAGACCATTTGTGAGATGGCAGTAAGACGCTCCTTCTCATCTTTCCCTGTTGCGATCTGAATGGCATAGTGGTTTTCAGATGCGACTTGAGAGATGCCACGTAGGACTGATGGAAAGAAAGGATTCTGGTAGAAGGCGTCTGAGTCGTCAGGAAGAACCAATCCGATAACTTGGGTATAACTGCTTACCAAGCTACGAGCGTTGAGGTTGGGATGGTAATTAAGCTCCTTCATAGCCTTGCGAACACGTTTTTTAGTTTCGTCGCTAATGGTTGATTTATTTTGAATAACACGGGTTACGGTTGAAGGCGAAACACCAGCAGCCTTGGCCACGTCTTTAATCGTAACGGGCATAAAAATCTCCTATTTATGGTAATCTGGATCACGGAAATGCGTTTTATAAAAGATAGTGACCAGATATAGAACAAAAAGAATGTTTTGTACAGTAATCAGAGTTGTCATATTTTGGCCAAATAATCCCAAAATAAGCGTAATCAGAGTCGGCAATCCTAAACAGTTCAAGATAAAATGGTAGCACTCTTTAAAGGTTCTAAATGAAAAGAGGCGTGATTTCTTAGTGATATAAAGGAGAAGACTAGCTCCTAGAGAGACGATAAAGAAATTCAAACCAAAGAGGAAGCTAGCACCGAGAACTAGGAAGAGACTGATATAGATACGATTTTGTTGGTACCAGTCTTTAGAAATCGCTTGGGTCAAGCTGTCTTTGCTTTTGAAACTCTCGGTCTGAATGGCTCGGTAAGAGATGCGAGTCAGTTCCTTATTTTCCTTGCTGATGACTAGCTCATTCGTATCGAAATGCAGTTGCAAGTCTTTCGGTAATTCTTTGCTTTGACTTGGACCAATCACAATAGAAGGCGCTTGATTGGTAGTTCCTGTATAAGTTAAGTCGCCATCAACAATTCTAGCATGCTCAGAGAGGTCCTGGACAATCTCATCTGTCAATGGTTCATAGACATTATCGACAAAGGTTTCTAGCGGATAAGTCTCCTGTGAGCTGTTTTGGATGGCAATGGGTACCATAGACAAGCTGATAAGGAAGATACTGGTAAAGAGTAGTTGAAACCAGTTGAGCCCGAAACGTTTGGACAGGGGCTTACGAAATCCCCAAATACTTGAAAAATAAGAAAATGGATATGGAAGCATAGGTATCTTTCTAAAAGGTGTTTTCTATATGAGTATTATTATATAGAGAAATGCGCTTTATTTCAAGTCTAGGAGAAAAATTGCTTGTTGTAAGAGCATTGCTTACAGTAACAATCGCTAATACTCAATGAAAATTAAAGTGCAAACTAGGAAGCTAGCCGCAGGTTGCTCAAAACACTGTTTTGAGGTTGTGGATAGAACTGACGAAGTCAGTAACCGTACTACGGCAAGATAAAGCTGACGTGGTTTGAAGAGATTTTCGAAGAGTACAAAATGAAAAAGGGTGGCGGGGATATATTATCCCTTGTCGCCACCACTTGTAAGTCCTGAAACAAAGTTCTTTTGTAGGAAGAAGAAGAGAATACAGATTGGAAGGGCGATGAGGATAGCACCTGCTGAGAAGTAGGCAATCTTCATGTTTTTCGCATTGTTAACGAAGGTTTGGAGACCAACGGCAACAGTAAAGTATTCTTTCTCACGAAGCAAGAAACTAGAGAGGATGTAGTCTCCGAAAGGTCCCATGAAGGCCCAGAGAGCTTGTACGGCAACCATTGGGCGAACAAGTGGAAGAACAATTTGCCAGAAGCGGCGGAAGTGTCCTGCACCGTCTAGTTTTGCAGATTCGTCTAGAGACATTGGCACTGTATCGAAGTAGCCTTTCATGAGCCAAGCATTCATCGGGATACCACCACCAACGTAGAGGAAGATGAGGAACCAGCTGTGGTTAAGGGCGTTCAACATAAGCGCCATAACGAAGAAGGCTGTTAAAGCGGCCATTGTTGGCACCATTTGGATAATCAAGAAGAAGACCAAACTTTGTTTACGAGCCAAGAAGTTGTAACGGCTGTATGCATAACCAGCAAGTACGATGATACTTGTTTGAACAGCCATAGTAATCAAGGCGATAATCAAAGTGTTGAGGTACCAAGTACCGTACAAGGTTTCAGAGAAGAGCCCTTGGAAGTTAGCAAAACTAAAGTCGACGTTGCTGTCTAGTTTAAAGGCTACTACGTTACCAGTCTTGAAGGCTGACATAATGGTAATCAAAAGTGGATAGATAATCACGATTGAGAGACCAATCAGGTAAAGGTAAGTAAGGGTTTGAGTCAGTCTACGTTTGAGTTTAATTGAGTTATTCATCTTAGACGTCCTCCATATCAAATGCGTGTAGTTTCTTGAATGCGATCATAGAGATTGAGATGACAATGATAGAGATAATCAAGGTAACAGCTGCCGCCATAGAGTATTGAGGAGATGTACCTGTTGTCAAACGGTAAATCCATGAAATCAAGATATCGGTTGAACCAGCTCCACCACCGACACTACCAGGTCCTCCAGCGTTGAAGAGGTACATGATAGAGAAGTTGTTAAAGTTGAAGGTGTATTGACTGATCAAAGTAGGTGCCGCAACGGCCAAAATCATTGGGAAAGTGATGTTGCGGAATTTTTGCCAAGCGTTGGCACCGTCAATATAAGCTGCTTCGTAAAGGTCGTTAGGAATAGATTGCAAGATACCCAAGGTCAAAACGTAGATGTATGGGAATCCGAGCCAACCTTGCATCATAATCAAGGCAATTTTAGTCCAAGTTGGGTCTGTTTTCCAAGGAATAAGAGCCCCATCAAGGAAAGGAAGGAATTTAGCCAAGATTGGCAATACTTGAGTGTTGATAGCTCCGACACTATCGTTAAACATGTTTGAGAATGTCAAGATAGTGATGAAGGCTGGGACAGCCCAAGGAAGAAGGAAAATAACACCGAAGATACGTTTTCCTTTGATAAATGGTTGGTTAGCAATGATAGCTGTGAAGATACCGATTACGATTTGTAAAGTAGAAGCTGCCAAAGCCCAGATGATAGTCCAAGAAAGAACAGCACCGAAGGCAGAACGGAAGGTACTCAAGCTCCAGATATTTGTAAAGTTTGTCAAACCAACCCAGTCCAATAATTTGTTTGGTGGCAAGTGTTGGAAGTCGTAGTTAGTAAAGGCGATCATCAAGGTTACGATAACTGGGAAGATAATCGCGAATGTCATAGCAACATAAGATGGGATGATCAAGAGGTAAGGGAAACCATTTTCATAGATTCCTTTGACCATATCTTTGAGGCTACGTGGAACTGGAATTCCATTGTTAATGCGTTTTGCAATTGTATGTGCATCTTTGATATTTGAGAAATAAAAGAGTACATAAACGACTACAAAGATTAAATGGAAGGCACCACGAATCAGCATAAAGAGGGAATTATCACGACCTGGTTTGTCACCAAGAGTGATGAGATTGCTCAATTCAGGGGCTGCAAGTGATAGGAAGTAAAGGACAAATACAAGGGTTACACCAAGGAAGATAAAACCTTTTGCTTTTTGTTTATTGTAAATCTGTCCTAACCCAGGAATGATAGACAGCAGGGCTGCTTTACTAGGTTGTTGCTTTTCCATAATAACTCCTTTCATAGGATACTGGTTTTTAGATAAAACCTAAACTATTTATGTTTCTATTGATAAATTCAAAGGGGGATTTGATTTCCACCCCCCTTGAACAAATTTTTTATTCACCAAATTTTTGTTTGATTGTTTCTTTGATCAATGTTACAGCATCGTTAGCAGCTGTTTTAGCATCTTTCTTACCACTTACAGAGTCAAAGAGCATGTTAGCAGCTGGTTCCCAAACTGCAGACATTTGAGAGATGTTTGGCATTGGTTGAGCGTTCTTGAACTGTTTGATAACAGCTGTTGTCAACTCATCGTTTTTACCTTCAGCGTATGAACGAGCTTCAGTGTTAGCTGGGATTTCGTTAGTTGCATCGTAGAAGGCTTTTTGTTGTTCAGTTGAAACAAGGAAGTCTACAAATTTTTGTGCGCCTTCAAGGTTCTTAGTGCTTGATGGGATGATCCAAGCTTTACCACCACCGAATGCTGAGTAGTCTTTTCCGTTTGGAAGAGTTGGGATAGTTGCAACACCGTAGTTTACTTTAGCATCTTTGAAGGCTTGAGCTTTCCAAGGTCCGTCGATGATAGCAGCTGTTTTACCTTCTTGGAATTGAGTTTGGATTAAGTTTCCAGCAGCTGTACCATCTTGCATACCTTTAGGCCATTTTTCGTACCAAGATTTAGCGTAGTTGATACCTGCGATAGAACCGTCGTTAGCAAGACCGATGTCTTTAGCATCTTTACCGTTTTGTCCGAATACGTAAGCACCGTTACCAGCAAGAAGTCCGTATGCATAGTAGAAGTTTGTCCAGTCAGCTAGGAAAGCAGAAGTTTTTCCATCTTCTCCAGCGAATGCGTATTTGCTATCTTTAGCAAGGTTTTCCAAGTCAGCAAATGTTTTTGGAGCTTCTTTTACCAAGTCTTTGTTGTAGTACATAACAAGTGACTCGATAACGGCAGGAGCACCGTAAACTTTACCGTCAGCAGCTGTTACAAGAGATTTAGTTTTATCATCTGTTTTAGCTCCGTCGCTCAATTTAACTTCTGAAAGTTGTCCGTCAGTACCAAGGCTACCTACACGGTCGTATGGAGCCATCATAACGTCAGCAGCTTGACCTGATTGGTTGTCAAGAGAAAGTTTGTCAAGACCACCAAGTTGGTCACCAGATTTGATGTTAACTTTTGTTCCTGATTCTTTTTCATAAGCTTTAGCAACTGTTTCAGCATAAGCTTTGTATTGGTCTTCAACGTAAAGAGTGATTTCTTTCGCTTCAGATGAACCAGAATCAGCAGGCTTATCAGCAGTTTTGCTTCCGCAAGCTACTAAAAGCAAGCTAGCAAGTGTAACAGTTCCAAGCACAGCAGCGCTCTTCATGAATTTAGATGACATAGTGTATTCCTCCTAAAGAATAACAAATTTTATAATGAGGAAACGCAAACGTTTTCCTTTATGGGACTAGTATAGCACAAACAGAAAACGGTTGCAAGTGTTTTTTGTAAAAATTTTAAAAAAATTTCACGCAAAGGGTAAGCGTTTTATTTGTTTATAATAGAAGAAAAGTCAGAAAATATATTTTCATGATTTTACTGAAATTATTTAGGGAAACGATTGCCTAGATTTTGAACAAAAAATAAATTGCTCTAGACCAAAAGTAAGCTAAGTTGGGCCTTCGATTTGTAGTTGAAGAAGATTTGGTAAATAGAAAAGGAAAATGTATATGTATACATAAAGAAGGACAACTTTTTTTAAAAAATAATCAAAAGTTTTTTTAAAAACGCTTGCAATTGTTCCAAAAATGAAGTATACTTATCTTAACGCAAACGTTTGCGTCCAAAAATGAAAATTTAAACTACAAATACACGAGGTGTTGTTTATGAAAAAACGTCAAAGTGGTGTGTTGATGCACATCTCTTCTCTCCCAGGAGCCTACGGAATCGGATCATTTGGTCAAAGTGCTTATGACTTCGTTGATTTCTTGGTTCGTACCAAACAACGTTACTGGCAAATCCTTCCATTAGGAACAACTAGTTACGGGGATTCTCCTTACCAATCTTTCTCAGCCTTCGCAGGGAACACTCATTTTATCGATTTGGATATCTTGGTGGAGCAAGGTTTGTTGGAAGCAAGTGACCTTGAAGGAGTTGACTTTGGTAGCGATGCGTCTGAAGTTGACTATGCGAAAATCTACTATGCACGTCGTCCTCTTTTAGAAAAAGCGGTGAAACGTTTCTTTGAAGTTGGAGATGTTAAAGATTTTGAGAAATTTGCTCAAGACAACCAATCATGGCTTGAGCTCTTTGCTGAGTATATGGCTATCAAAGAGCATTTTGAAAATCTTGCTTGGACTGAATGGCCAGATGCTGATGCTCGTGCTCGTAAAGCTTCAGCACTTGAAAGCTACCGTGAGCAATTGGCAGATAAGTTGGTTTACCACCGTGTGACTCAATACTTCTTCTTCCAACAATGGTTGAAATTGAAAGCTTACGCTAACGACAACCATATCGAAATCGTTGGGGACATGCCAATCTATGTAGCGGAAGATTCAAGCGATATGTGGGCAAATCCACATCTCTTCAAGACAGATGTCAACGGTAAGGCAACTTGCATCGCAGGATGCCCACCAGATGAATTTTCTGCAACTGGTCAGCTTTGGGGTAACCCAATCTATGACTGGGAAGCAATGGACAAAGATGGTTACAAATGGTGGATTGAACGCTTGCGTGAAAGCTTCAAAATCTACGACATCGTTCGTATCGACCACTTCCGTGGTTTCGAATCTTACTGGGAAATCCCTGCTGGTTCCGATACAGCAGCACCTGGTGAGTGGGTGAAAGGTCCTGGCTACAAGCTCTTTGCAGCCGTTAAGGAAGAACTAGGTGAGCTAAACATCATCGCTGAAGACCTTGGCTTCATGACTGATGAAGTTATCGAGTTACGTGAACGTACTGGCTTCCCAGGAATGAAGATTCTTCAATTTGCCTTCAACCCAGAAGATGAAAGCATCGATAGCCCACACTTGGCACCTGCTAACTCAGTTATGTACACAGGAACTCACGATAACAATACGGTCCTTGGTTGGTACCGTAACGAGATTGATGATGCGACTCGTGAGTACATGGCTCGCTACACGAACCGTAAAGAATACGAAACAGTGCCACACGCTATGCTTCGTACAGTCTTTTCATCAGTTAGCTTCATGGCAATTGCAACTATGCAAGATTTGCTTGAATTGGATGAGACAGCTCGTATGAACTTCCCATCTACCCTTGGTGGAAACTGGTCTTGGCGTATGACTGAAGATCAATTGACACCAGCTGTCGAGGAAGGCTTGCTTGACTTGACAACAATCTATCGACGAATTAATGAAAATTTGGTAGAATTAAAGAAATAATACAATATCAGGAGACACCTTAAACATGTTATCACTACAAGAATTTGTACAAAATCGTTACAATAAAACCATTGCAGAATGTAGCAATGAAGAGCTTTACCTTGCTCTTCTTAACTACAGCAAGCTTGCAAGCAGTCAAAAACCAGTTAACACTGGTAAGAAAAAAGTTTACTATATCTCAGCTGAGTTCTTGATTGGTAAACTCTTGTCAAACAACTTGATCAACCTTGGTCTTTACGACGATGTTAAAAAAGAACTTGCTGCTGCAGGTAAAGACTTGATCGAAGTTGAAGAAGTTGAATTGGAACCATCTCTTGGTAATGGTGGTTTGGGACGTTTGGCTGCCTGCTTTATCGACTCAATTGCGACTCTTGGTTTGAACGGTGACGGTGTTGGTCTTAACTACCACTTTGGTCTTTTCCAACAAGTTCTTAAAAACAATCAACAAGAAACAATTCCAAATGCATGGTTGACAGAGCAAAACTGGTTGGTTCGCTCAAGCCGTAGCTACCAAGTGCCATTTGCAGACTTTACTTTGACATCAACTCTTTACGATATTGATGTTACTGGTTATGAAACAGCAACTAAAAACCGCTTGCGTTTGTTTGACTTGGATTCAGTTGATTCTTCTATTATTAAAGATGGTATCAACTTTGACAAGACAGATATCGCTCGCAACTTGACTCTTTTCCTTTACCCAGACGATAGCGATAAACAAGGTGAATTGCTCCGTATCTTCCAACAATACTTCATGGTTTCAAACGGTGCGCAATTGATCATCGACGAAGCAATCGAAAAAGGAAGCAACTTGCATGACCTTGCTGACTACGCAGTTGTACAAATCAACGATACTCACCCATCAATGGTTATTCCTGAATTGATCCGTCTTTTGACTGCACGTGGTATCGAGCTTGATGAAGCAATCTCAATCGTTCGTAGCATGACTGCCTACACTAACCACACAATCCTTGCTGAAGCCCTTGAAAAATGGCCTCTTGAATTCTTGCAAGAAGTGGTTCCTCACTTGGTACCAATCATTAAAGAATTGGACCGTCGCGTGAAAGCAGAAGTGAAAGATCCAGCTGTTCAAATTATCGATGAGAGCGGACGTGTTCACATGGCTCACATGGATATCCACTACGGATACAGCGTTAACGGGGTAGCAGCACTTCACACTGAAATCTTGAAAAATTCTGAGTTGAAAGCCTTCTACGACCTTTACCCAGAAAAATTCAACAACAAAACAAACGGTATCACTTTCCGTCGTTGGCTCATGCATGCTAACCCAAGTTTGTCTCACTACTTGGATGAGATTCTTGGAGACGGTTGGCACCATGAAGCAGATGAGCTTGAAAAACTCTTGTCTTACGAAGACAAAGCAGCTGTCAAAGAAAAATTGGAAAGCATCAAGGCTCACAACAAACGTAAATTGGCTCGTCACTTGAAAGAACACCAAGGTGTGGAAATCAATCCAAACTCTATCTTTGATATCCAAATCAAACGTCTTCACGAGTACAAACGCCAACAAATGAACGCTTTGTATGTAATCCACAAATACCTTGACATCAAAGCTGGTAACATCCCTGCTCGTCCAATCACAATCTTCTTTGGTGGTAAAGCAGCTCCAGCCTACACAATCGCTCAAGACATTATCCACTTGATTCTTTGCATGTCAGAAGTTATTGCTAACGACCCAGCAGTAGCTCCACACTTGCAAGTAGTTATGGTTGAAAACTACAACGTTACTGCAGCAAGCTTCCTTATCCCAGCATGTGATATCTCAGAACAAATCTCACTTGCTTCTAAAGAAGCTTCAGGTACTGGTAACATGAAATTCATGTTGAACGGAGCTTTGACTCTTGGTACTATGGACGGAGCTAACGTGGAAATCGCTGAGTTGGTTGGCGACGAAAACATCTACATCTTCGGTGAAGATTCAGAAACTGTTATCGACCTTTACGCAAAAGCAGCTTACAAATCAAGCGAATTCTACGCTCGTGAAGCTATCAAACCATTGGTTGACTTCATCGTTAGCGATGCAGTTCTTGCAGCTGGAAACAAAGAGCGCTTGGAACGTCTTTACAATGAATTGATCAACAAAGACTGGTTCATGACTCTCCTTGACTTGGAAGACTACATCAAAGTCAAAGAGCAAATGCTTGCTGACTACGAAGACCGTGACGCATGGTTGGATAAAGTCATTGTGAACATTTCTAAAGCAGGATTCTTCTCATCTGACCGTACAATCGCTCAGTATAACGAAGATATCTGGCACTTGAACTAAGATACAAGTTTATACTAATACATTTTGTAAAAAAGCGAGTTTCGATTGAAATTCGCTTTTTTTGAAAGCTGTGGATTTGGATCAATCTTATTTAAAAGGGATAAATCATAGATACAGTGAAGGCTTTAAATGCTGGTTTTTACTGTCTTCAGTCTTATATTTCTTCGTAGTTGATTACCTCATATCCCTTGTATTCGCTTACACAAAGTATTATAATATGATTGTAGGAAAGAAGGTGTTTTTATGTGGAAAAAATATTTTTCAAAATATAGATGGACTGATTTATTTTGGATTTTATTTATCATTTTGACATGCCTCTATATTGGTAACCATGATTTGTTTCCTCTCAATCATCAAGAATTCTCTTTTCGTGGTAGCGTTTGGGGTCTGGTACTGGCCTTATATCACTTATTGTTCATTGATAAGTTTGTAATATCGAATCGAAAATAAAGATTAGAACTATGCTTGACTGTATACTTTTATGATTGATTTTTGGGGGAAGATTTTGTCTCTGTTATTTATTATTTTAAATTTATCTATTTTGTACAAGATCTATTCTTTGAGGCGGGAGAAATCGAAATACTTGATTTATACGGCCTATATCATATTTGGAATAAATGTAATATATGGTATTCAATGGTTATTAAGAGAACTGATTTCAAAGATTTCCGCTTAATGTGTATAGAAACTCCAGTGATTTTTGCATAACAAAACGCATAAGATTAAGGTTTTTGTGTACTGACCCCAAAAAGTTAGACAATTAATTTATCCAAAGGATTTAGTTCTGTGTTGTACAGGGCTAAGTCCTTTTAGTTTTACCTTAATTCGTTTATTGTTGTAGTAATCAATATAGTCTACAATGGCTTGTTCCAATTGCTTAAGCGACTCAAACGACTTCTCATAACCGTAAAACATTTCCGATTTCAGAATCCCAAAGAAGGACTCCATCATACCGTTGTCTGGGCTGTTACCTTTACGTGACATGGATGCTTGAATTCCCTTACTCTCTAGGAACCGATGATAAGAATCGTGTTGGTATTGCCAACCTTGGTCACTATGGAGAATCGTATTCTCGTAGTGCTTCTCTGTGAATGCCTGTTCCAACATTGTTTTTACTTGTTCTAAGTTGGGTGAAGTTGAAAGATTATAGGCGATAATTTCGCTATTAAAGCTATCTAAAACTGGTGATAAGTAAAGCTTTTGAGTACTTGCTGGAATGGCAAATTCTGTCACATCTGTGTAGCACTTTTCCATTGTTTTAGAGCCTTCAAATTGACGTTGAATGAGATTCTCTGCCTTCTTACCAACGTCTCCTTTATGAGAAGAATATTTTCGTTTCTGTCGCATTTTAGCTTGTAAATTGAGTAGTTCCATCAAGCGTTGAACTCTTTTATGATTTACCATATAACCACGATTTCTTAGTTCTAAATGAATCCGACTATAACCATAATTTCCCTTGTGTTCGATAAAAATGGATTGAATTTCAGCTTTAAGCTCTTGGCCCTTATCTGGTTTATCTAGCTGTTTCAAGTGATAGTAGTAGGTCGAACGAGCTAGTTTAATGGCTTTTAGAAGAATATCTAACGAAAACTCAGTCATTAATTCTTGAACAATTTCTGTCTTTCTTCTTTCTCTTTTTCCTCCTTCAATCGGAGTTCTCTTAACTTTTTTAGAATGGCATTCTCCGCTCTCAGGTACTCATTTTCTGCTTGAAGACGTTCTAATTCTGTCCTCTCTTCAGATCTCGTTTTTGGCTTACGTCCCATTTTAGGTACTCTCCCTCTTGTTTTCTCAACAATAGTATACCCGTTTTTCTTGTATTGTGCTAGCCAATTAAGAAGTATCGTACGACTTGGGAGGCCGTATTCAAGAGAAACTCTATCTTTAGTCCAGCCTTCATGTAAGACTTTATTAATCATTTCTCGTTTTAAATCAGGAGAATAGTAACGATTTTTTCCTTTTTTGACGAACTCTATTCCGTAACGATCAATCAATTTAATCATATACCTAATATTAGAATTGTTTATCCCAAATTTATTTGAAAGCTTCTCTAAGCTATATCCTTGTTTTCTGAGTTCATAGATCTGAACTTTATCATTATAAGTTAATTTCATAATAAAAATACCCCAAAAGTTAGATTTTTTCTGTCTAACTTTTGGGGTGCAGTTCATTCACTAAATTACCGTTTTTTTGTTTGAATTCTATTACTATTAACTACCTATTATTACTAATATTATTACCAACAGTACTAATATTAGTACTAATTACCCTGAGGCCATCGTTTGTAAATTGACCCAAAACGTCAAATCCGTCATAAATTCCTTTATAAATAAAGAGTCCTAAAATTATAGATGAAATAATAATACTTGCACAAATAAAATATGTTCGTTTTTTTTCATTCATAATATCGATTATCTCCTAAGTTAGTATAGACTAATAGTTGTATAGACTAATAGTTCCGTTTTGATTAAATGGGACTCTATAATAAGATTTGCCTGATATAGTACCTCCAAATGTAAATCCAGCTCCTAACAACTCTGCTTTAACTGAAGCTGAACCACTACTTTCTATAACTGCTGTTAAAGTGCCATTATAAGCATACTTTATTTTTGTTGTAGGGAATCCATTTGTAGACCAAACATCAATAGTTTTGTCTTCAATAGATGTGTTTGTAATAGAATTTGTTATTCCTAAGTAATAACCGTGAATTGAGTTAATCTGACGGAAAGAACCCTCATTATATAGCTCAATATTTACGCTTAATTGAACTGTAGTTCTAGCAAATGTTGCACTTCTTTTTAATGTATGTGAGGTAACTGTAGCGCGAGAAAGATCTGGGATAAGTTCGATAGTTTCGACAACTTTTCCAGTATCACTATCAAGAACAGTTGCGACTTCTTTGAATCCTGATTTTGAATAGATTACTTCTGGATTAGGGATATTATAATCCTCAACAGTAAATGTTAGTTCATTGAATTTTATGACAAGATTATTATTAGTGTCGGCATTTACAGAAATAGGCAAACAAAATAATGCTAAACAACTAAATAATAGAGTAATTAGTGTTCTTTTCATGACAATCACCTACCATTCTTTCATAACTAAGTTGGATATTAAGAGTTGATAATTATAGTTTGTACATTGGAATCATCTGCTTTCTTATAGGAATATTAATTGAATAAGGCAATTTCTTTTTATTTGTATCCGCTTACATTTTATCATATAATGTTATTGTAGTCAATAAAAATGTGCTATTATGTTAAAAAATATTTTTCAAAATATAAATGGACTGATTTATTTTGGATTCTATTTGTTATTTTAACATGCCTCTATATTGGTAACCATGATTTGTTTCCTCTCAATCATCAAGAATTCTCTTTTCGTGGTAGCGTTTGGGGTCTGGTACTGGCCTTATATCACTTATTGTTTATTGATAAGTTTGTAATATCGAATCGAAAATAAAGATTAGAACTATGCTTGACTGTGTACTTTTATGATTGATTTTGGAGGGAAGATTTTGTCTCTGTTATTTATTATTTTAAATTTATCTATTTTGTACAAAATCTATTCTTTGAGGCGGGAGAAATCGAAATACTTGATTTATACGGCCTATATCATATTTGGGGTAAATGTACTATATGGTATTCAATGGTTATTAAGAGAACTGATTTCAAATATTCCCTCTTAATATGTATGGAAACTATAACAAAACGCATAAGATTAAGGTTTTGAGCACCTGTTCTTATGCGTTTTTGTAATATTGAGGATTTTCAGTAAGTTTTCTACCTTTGCGGAGTCTAGTTTAGAATTCTTTTCCAACAAGAATCTCCGCTTCAATTGTAATCTCTGTCAGTTGGCTCCAGTCAATCTTAGTCTGGTCAACGTGAAAGAGGAGAGGTGTCATGCTGAGTAGTGCTTGGAGTTGCTCTGCTGTGATAGTCTTAGTCAGAGAGGCCGTTTGGCTAGATAGGATGGTAAAGTGTTCTTGGAAATGATTTTTGATATCTTGGTTAGAATAATCCTTGTTTGTCAGCTGGTCCTGTACCCTTTGACGGATTTCTTTGAGGTGATTTTCAGTTGGGATAACCTTTATCAAGATACCATCTTTGGATAAAACGCGACGAAATGCTCCATAGTTGGCAGGTGAGAAGATATCAAGCAGGATATCCATGCTGGCGTCTTTTATAGGAAGACGAGCCAAGTCGCCAACGAACCAATTGACTGCCCAGTTGGGTTCGCTCTTGGCAGCGATTTGGACGGAATCTTTTGAAATGTCAAAGGCATAGAAAGTTTTGTTAGAGTGACTTTCTTGGAGTTTACGAGAATAGAAACCTTCGCCACAGCCGATATCCAAGACTGTTTTGGCACTTTCTGAGTTTGAAAGTAAATTTGAGATGGCCTCTAAGATAGCTTGGTAAAAGCCAGCTTCTAGGATTTGTTGGCGGTTTTGAAAGTTTTCCTTGTCGTAGTTGGCAGATTGCTTAATTTGAGGTGCCAGATTGACATAGCCAAATTTAGCCAGGTCAAAAGAATGGCGATTGCTACATTTGAGACTGCTCTCTACCAGAGTCAGCTTTTCTTGGCAGATAGGACAGGCAAAGGCAGTCGCAGAAGCGAAGCGCTGAAGTTTGGGTTTGAGATTTGTATTCATAGTTTAAGTGTATCAAAAGAGGCAAGTGAAAGCAACTTTAGGAGTAAGTAGATGGGAGATTCAGTAGAAATAAAACTAATACTCTTCGAAAATCAAATTCAAACCACGTCAACGTCGCCTTGCCGTAGGTATGGTTACTGACTTCGTCAGTTCTATCTACAACCTCAAAGCAGTGCTTTGAGCAACCTGCGGCTAGTTTCCTAGTTTGCTCTTTGATTTTCATTGAGTATAATTCTCCAATTTATAAAATAAAATTGCTTTTATATCTAAATTGCTATATAATAATGATAAGGAGGAAATAAGTATGTTAAAAGAAGTATTAACCGTTGCAAAAGTTGCGAAAAAATCATCACTCTTTTTGGGTGGTGTCGCATTTGGTACCCTTGGTTTGAAAATCTTAGCAAGTAAGGAAGCTAAAAAAGGTTATTCTAAAGCTTTGGCTAAGGCTTACAAGTTGAAAGACGAGCTAGATGCATCTGTTTCTGTTGTGAAGCAACATGGAGACGATGTTTTGCAAGATGCCAAATATTTGTACGAGCAAGAGAAAAAAGAAGAGCAATTAGATAGCCTTATAGGAGAATAATATGTCTTTTAAAGTGCTACATAGAGGATACCAACATATCCGACTATCATCTTCTTTTTCACTCACCTTGGATATTCAAGACTATCTTCGTTCCTTGGCGAGAGATGAAAAGGGGATTGAGTCTATCCAGTTTTACATGGATCAACAGCACTTTACTCTACGTATAAAAGAAGGCTTTTCTGTATTAGACAATGCAGAAGCCTTTTTAAAAAGAATTGATAAAGGGAAAGTTTCTGAGTTGATGACTCTTCCTGTTCGTAGAGAAGAGAGTGCCTATTCTATCGTTTCAGGTGCAGCGATTAAGCGTGTGCTTTTTCGTAGTCTTGTGCCGTCTCCTATTCGCTATATATGGACTTGTTATCAGGCTTTTGGATATGTTAAAGAAGCCTATCAAACACTAGCGCGTAAGGAACTAACGATGGAAGTCTTGGACTGTTCGGCTATTTTATTGTCTTTGTTTATGAACCAATCCAAGACTGCCAGCAACATCATGTTTATGCTTGATTTGGGGAATCATTTAGATCAGTGGTCCTTGAAAAAAACTGCAACAGATTTAGAACAGAGTCTTCTTGCAAAAGAGAGCGATGTATTCTTAGTACAGGGCGATACGGTCGTTAGTATCAAGAGTTCCGATGTTCAAATAGGAGATGTCTTGGTCCTATCTCAAGGAAATGAAATTCTGTTTGATGGACAAGTAGTTTCAGGTTTAGGTATGGTCAACGAAAGTTCCTTGACGGGAGAGAGTTTTCCAGTTGAAAAAAGAGAGTCTGATTCGGTTTGTGCAAACACAGTCTTGGAGACTGGGGAGCTACGCATTCGTGTAACCGATAATCAGATGAACAGCCGTATTTTACAGCTGATTGAGTTGATGAAGAAATCTGAAGAAAACAAGAAAACGAAACAACGCTATTTCATCAAGATGGCGGACAAGGTCGTCAAATATAATTTCTTGGGGGCTGGTCTGACTTACCTATTAACGGGCTCTTTTTCTAAGGCTATTTCATTCCTATTGGTTGATTTCTCCTGCGCTTTGAAAATCTCTACTCCTGTAGCTTATTTGACAGCTATCAAAGAGGGGTTGAACCGTGAAATGGTGATTAAGGATGGAGATGTTCTAGAGAAATATCTGGAAGTTGATACTTTCTTGTTTGATAAGACAGGAACAATCACAACTAGCTATCCTATAGTTGAAAAGGTGTTACCTTTTGGGGACTATAGCGAGGAAGATATTCTCAGAATCAGTGCCTGTCTTGAGGAACACATTTATCATCCTATTGCTAATGCCATTGTCAAGCAAGCTGAGATAGAGGGAATTGAACATGAGGAAATGCATGGGAAACTCCAATATATCGCAAGTAAGGGAATCAAATCCCATATAGATGGCCAACCAGTTGTTATTGGGAATTATGTCTTGATGCAGGATGAGCAGATTCATATTAGTTTGGAACAACATGCTTTGATCGAAGAGTACAAGAATCACTACAATCTCTTATTCTTAGCCTATCAGAATGAATTGATTGGAATGTTCTGCATTCATACTCCTTTGAGAAAAGAAGCAAAAGCAGCCTTGGAGAAACTTAAGGCACAAGGGAAAAAATTGATTCTGGCAACAGGGGACACCTTGGTTAGAACAGAGGAATTAGTCAAAGATTTGCCCTTTGATCAGGTCTATACAGACTTGAAACCTGATGGGAAATTTGAGTTAGTAGAGGAACTGCAGAAAGCAGGTCATACTATTTTGATGGTTGGAGATGGGTTGAATGACTCAGCGGCTCTAACCCTATCAGATATCGGTGTGGTGATGAATGAGAGTGCAGATATTTCTAAGCAGATGAGTGATATCTTATTGTTAGATAATCGCTTGGATTTCTTCCAAGAGTTGGATTCGCTATCATCATCTTTGCAAAAACTCATCAAGAAGAATATTCAAGATACCGTTGTCGTAAATAGTAGTTTGATTGGCTTTGGCTTATTTAATTGGCTAAGTCCTTCAAATCTCTCTATCTTACATAATCTAACAACCTTGCGCATTGTCCTGCGTAGTCTGTCTATTAAAAATAGATAGATGATAGTTATTAACAGCAAAAAGGAGTTACCTTTCTCGAGGTTAACTCCTTTGTTTATAGGTAAATGTTGAACAGTTTAGTAAGTCAATACAAAGTATTTTTTCTTACCACGACGGATAACAGTCAGTTCGTTTTCTAACTTATCTGCGTCACTCAAGACATAGTCAAGGTCTTGGATACGATCGCCGTTTACATAGATAGCTCCGTTTTGGACGTCTTCACGGGCTTGGCGTTTTGAGTTAACCACACCAGATGACACCAGCAGTTCCACGATATTGTGGTTTTCGTCTGCTTGAACTTGGTAGTTTGGTACTCCACGAAGTCCTTGTTTGAGTTCTTTGACAGAAAGGTTTTTAATGTTTCCTGCAAAGAGTTGCTCAGTGATGTTAAGTGCTTCTTTGTAGGCTTCTTCGCCGTGAACAAGTGTGACGACTTCACGAGCCAAGACTTTTTGTGCAAAGCGTTCGTGTGGAGCAGCTTCAAATTGTTTACGGATGTCTTCAATCTCTTCAAGTGATAAGAAAGTAAAGATTTTCAAGAAGCGAACAGCGTCAGCGTCCATCACATTCATCCAGAATTGGTACATTTCGTATGGAGAAGTCTTTTCAGGATTGAGCCAGACTGCGTTTCCTTCAGATTTACCAAATTTCTTACCAGTTGCATCTGTAATCAATGGAACAGTGATAACGTGACCAGTCTTGTCAGACTTACGACGAAGCAATTCGGTACCAGCTGTCATATTTCCCCATTGGTCAGAGCCACCGATTTGTAACGTTACATTGTGGTCTTGATTAAGGACGAAGAAGTCGTAGCCTTGCATGATTTGGTAGGCAAACTCAGTGTAAGAAATTCCTGTTTCAATCCGTTTTTTAACAGATTCCTTACTCATCATGTAGTTGACAGTGAAGTATTTTCCGATATCACGGAGGAAGTCAATGAAGCTGATGCTGCCAAACCAGTCGTAATTGTTGACCATGACAGCTTTATTTTCGCCATTTTCAAAGTCAAGAAAACGAGAAAGTTGTCCTTGGATAGACTTGACCCAGCCATCTACTGTGTCTTTTGTTTGGAGACTACGTTCAGCATCTTTGAAGGACGGATCTCCGATGAGACCTGTAGCACCGCCAACGAGCGCATAAGGTTTGTGACCTGCTAGCTGCAAGCGACGACTTGTCAAGATTGCGACAAGGTGGCCTA
This sequence comes from bacterium, assembly GCA_905221185.1. Lineage (GTDB taxonomy): Bacteria > Bacillota > Bacilli > Lactobacillales > Streptococcaceae > Streptococcus. The sequence continues at coordinate 44,741 of CAJNCE010000009.1, forward strand.
GGTGAAGGCTGTCAGCAGTTGGATCGTAGCCAGTATAATAAGAAACTTGACCTTCTTCTAGGGCTTTACGCAAAGCTTCTTCGTCAGTCGTTTGAAAAATCAAACCACGCTCTTTTAGCTCATCAAAAATGTGCATGTGTCTTTTCTCCTTTTTAAAATTATTGTTTCTAACTATTGTATCACAAACTTGGGCAATAGCCTAGTAGAATAGGGAAGAAAGTGGCTATTTTATTGAAAGTTTACCTTTTGTGGTATAATAGATAGAGTGAGGAAATCCATGCAAAATCAATTAAATGAATTAAAACGAAAAATGCTGGAATTTTTCCAGCAAAAACAAAAAAATAAAAAATCAGCTAGCCCTGGCAAGAAAGGCTCAAGTGTCCAAACATCTAAATCCTTAGAGAAGCCAGCCGTTTTTCCAGCTATTTTACTGAGTATAAAGGCTTTATTTAACTTGCTCTTTGTGCTCGGTTTTCTAGGAGGAATGTTGGGAACTGGAATTGCTTTGGGGTACGGGGTGGCCTTGTTTGACAAGGTACGGGTGCCTCAGACAGAAGAATTGGTACATCAGGTCAAGGACATCTCTTCTATTTCAGAGATTACCTATGCGGATGGGACGGTGATTGCTTCCATAGAGAGTGATTTGTTGCGCACTTCTATCTCATCTGAGCAAATTTCGGAAAATCTGAAGAAGGCTATCATTGCGACGGAAGACGAACACTTTAAAGAACATAAGGGTGTAGTGCCCAAGGCGGTGATTCGTGCGACTTTGGGGAAATTTGTAGGTTTGGGTTCCTCTAGTGGGGGTTCAACCTTGACCCAGCAATTGATTAAACAGCAGGTGGTCGGGGATGCGCCGACCTTGGCTCGTAAGGCGACAGAGATTGTGGATGCTCTTGCCTTGGAACGCGCCATGAATAAAGATGAGATTTTAACGACCTATCTCAATGTGGCTCCGTTTGGGCGAAATAATAAGGGGCAGAATATTGCAGGAGCTCAGCAGGCGGCCGAGGGGATTTTCGGTGTAGATGCGAGTCAGTTGACGGTTCCTCAAGCAGCATTTTTAGCAGGACTTCCACAGAGTCCCATTACCTATTCTCCTTATGAAAATACTGGAGAGTTGAAGAGTGATGAAGACTTAGAAATAGGCTTGAGAAGGGCTAAGGCAGTTCTTTATAGTATGTACCGCACAGGTGTCTTAAGCAAAGATGAGTATTCTCAGTATAAGGATTACGACCTTAAACAGGACTTTCTCCCTTCAGCTACAGTCACAGATGTGTCCCGAGGTTATTTATACTTTACAGCCTTGGCAGAAGCTCAGGAACGTATGTATGACTATCTAGCTCAGAGAGACAATGTCTCCGCTAAGGAGTTGAAAAATGAGGCAACTCAGAAGTTTTATCGCGACTTGGCGGCCAAGGAAATTGAAAATGGTGGTTATAAAATTACTACTACCATAGACCAGAAAATTCATTCTGCCATGCAAAATGCGGTTGCTGACTATGGCTATCTTTTAGATGATGGAACAGGTCGTGTAGAAGTAGGGAATGTCTTGATGGACAACCAAACAGGTGCTATCCTAGGCTTTGTAGGTGGTCGTAATTATCAAGAAAATCAAAACAATCATGCCTTTGATACCAAACGTTCACCAGCTTCTACTACCAAGCCCTTGCTGGCTTATGGTATTGCTATTGACCAGGGCTTGATGGGAAGTGAGACGATTCTGTCTAACTATCCAACAAACTTTGCCAATGGCAACCCGATTATGTATGCTAATAGCAAGGGGACAGGAATGATGACCTTGGGAGAAGCCTTGAACTATTCATGGAATATCCCGGCTTACTGGACCTATCGTATGCTCCGTGAAAAGGGTGTTGATGTCAAAGGTTATATGGAAAAGATGGGCTACGAGATTCCTGAGTACGGCATTGAGAGCCTGCCAATGGGTGGTGGTATTGAGGTCACAGTTGCCCAGCATACCAATGGCTATCAGACCTTGGCCAATAACGGAATTTATCATCAGAAACATGTAATTTCTAAAATTGAAGCAGTAGATGGTAGAGTGGTTTATGAGTATCAGGATAAACCGGTTCAAGTTTATTCAAAAGCTACTGCGACAATTATGCAAGGCTTGTTGCGAGAAGTTCTATCCTCTCGTGTGACAACAACCTTCAAGACGAATCTGACTTCTTTAAATCCTACTTTAGCTAATGCAGATTGGATTGGGAAGACTGGGACAACCAACCAAGACGAAAATATGTGGCTCATGCTTTCGACACCTAGATTAACCCTAGGTGGCTGGATTGGGCATGATGATAATCATTCATTGTCACGTAGAGCAGGTTATTCTAATAACTCTAATTACATGGCTCATCTGGTAAATGCGATTCAGCAAGCCTCCCCAAGTATTTGGGGGAACGAGAGCTTCGCTTTAGATCCTAGTGTAGTAAAATCCGAAGTCTTGAAATCAACAGGTCAAAAACCAGGGAAGGTTTCTGTTGAAGGAAAAGAGGTAGATGTTACAGGTTCGACTGTTACCAGCTATTGGGCTAATAAGGCAGGGGCGCCAACGACCAGTTATCGCTTTGCTATTGGTGGAAGTGATGCGGATTATCAGAATGCTTGGTCTAGCATCGTGGGGAGTCTACCAACTCCATCAAGCTCCAGCAGTTCAAGTAGTAGCTCTAGCGACAGTAGCAACTCAAGTGCTACACGACCTTCTTCTTCAAGGACGAGACGATAAGTTCTATGAACTGTGCTCAATGAAGTGGCCAATCAATGGATTGCCACTTTTTTCTTTTTCCCTTTCGTGTTACAATAAAGATATGAATCAGTATCAGAAAAAGATTGTTAAAGGAACCATTTATTCACTCCTATCTGGCTTAATCTGGGGAATCTGTGGGATTCTAGGAGAGTATTTCTTTACTCATTATCAGGTATCTTCTGGTTGGATTACCTCTATGCGTTTGACATTGGCAGGGAGTCTTGTTCTCATTTGGTCTGCAATGCAATTAAAATCGCAAGTGCTAGATATCTGGCGAGACAAGAAAAATTACCTTCCCTTTTTGGCCTATGCTATTTTGGGAATTTTCTCAGTTCAGTATTTTTTCTATCTCTGCGTAGAATACTCAAATGCTGCGACAGCGACTATTTTACAGTTCATTAGTCCTGTCTTTATCCTCTTTTACAATCGCTTAATTTATAAAAAACGAGCGTCGAAAAGTGCTATTTTCTATGTTTTAGTTGCTATGCTGGGTGTTGGCTTGATGGCGACAAAGGGAGATCTCTCTCAGTTATCCATGACACCACTAGCCCTTATAACAGGTCTGTTGAGTGCCATGGGTGTTATGTTTAATGTTATCCTGCCCCAACCTTTCGCGAAGCGCTATGGTTTTGTACCGACGGTTGGGTGGGGGATGATTTTGGCAGGTTTATTTAGCAATGTCCTTTCGCCAGTGTATCAGCTTTCCTTTACTCTTGATATTTGGAGTATCTTGATTTGTCTCATTATCGCTTTCTTTGGGACGGCTTTTGCCTTTTTCATTTCTATGAAGGCAGTGTCCTTGGTTTCTCCTTTGGTGGTTTCCGTTATCAGTGCCAGTGAACCTCTCTCTTCTGCTCTCTTGAGTGTTTTGTTCTTAGAATTGGTAGTGGATTGGTCCCTTCTTCTAGCTATGGCCTTGATTATTTTACCTATGATATTTTTGTCTATAGAAGAAGCGAAAGAAAGTAGATAAAAAGTCTTTTCTTAATTCTAAAAGTGTGCTATACTAGAATAGTCAATAAAACACGGGGAGATAGTTGTGAAGAGTGTTTTTAGGTTGTATCGGTAGGGGCTTGCTTTTACCGACAGCACGTTTTATCTCACATCCCTAAAAAATCATACCTAAAAACAGACAAAAAGGCTTCAAATTTGAGGCCTTTTTTGGTAGAATAGGTATCATTAAAATGAACTAGGAGGCGCCTATGACTGCTACAAAAATGAATGCTCAAGAAATTATCCAATTTATCGCCAATGCTGAAAAGAAAACCAGTGTTAAAGTAACCTTTGAAGGACAACTTGCAACTGCTGTACCAAGCTCTGTTGTCAAATTAGGGAATGTCCTATTTGGAGACTGGAAGGACGTGGCTCCTCTTCTCGATGGTTTGGTAGAAAATCAAGACTATGTTGTTGAGCAAGATGCTCGTAATTCTGCAGTTCCTTTGCTAGATAAACGTGCTATCAACGCTCGTATCGAGCCAGGTGCTATTATCCGTGATCAGGTTGAAATTGGTGACAATGCTGTTATCATGATGGGAGCGGTTATCAATATCGGTGCTGAAATTGGTGCAGGAACTATGATTGACATGGGGGCTATCCTTGGTGGCCGTGCTATCGTTGGGAAAAACAGTCATGTTGGTGCAGGTGCCGTTCTTGCAGGTGTGATTGAGCCAGCTAGCGCAGAACCAGTCCGTGTTGGAGACAATGTTCTCATCGGTGCCAACGCAGTGGTTATCGAAGGGGTCCAAATCGGTAGTGGTTCAGTTGTCGCAGCGGGAGCTATTGTTACTCAAGATGTTCCAGAAAATGTGGTAGTAGCAGGTGTTCCGGCTCGTATCATCAAAGAGATTGATGCCCAAACCCAACAAAAAACAGCGCTAGAGGATGCGCTTCGTACTTTATAATTGTAAAAGTAATAAAGAGGCGGAACCCTTCTTCCAGCCTCTTTCTGCTATGTCGGAGGATAGATAGATGTTAGATTTGATTCAGACTAGACGAGATTTGCACCAGATTCCAGAGATTGGCTTGGAGGAGTTCAAGACTCAGGCTTATCTGTTGGATGTGATTGAGAAATTGACTGCGGGCAAGAATTTTGTCCAAGTTCAAACTTGGCGGACAGGGATTTTGGTTTATTTGCAGGGAAGTCAGCCAGAGCGTACCATTGGTTGGAGAACAGATATTGATGGCCTGCCTATCGTCGAACAAACAGGACTTCCTTTCGCTTCTCAACATCAAGGTCGTATGCATGCTTGTGGACATGATTTTCATATGACTATTGCCTTAGGCTGTCTAGAGCGCGCCCTTGAAGAGCAACCCAAGAATAATCTGCTCTTCCTATTTCAACCTGCTGAAGAAAATGAGGCTGGTGGTATGCTCATGTATGAGGATGGTGCTTTTGGAGATTGGTTGCCAGATCAATTTTATGGGCTTCATGTTCGTCCAGATTTGAAGGTTGGTCAGATTGCGACCAATACCCACACGCTCTTTGCAGGAACTTGCGAGGTGAAGATTCGTTTCAAAGGTAAAGGTGGCCACGCAGCCTTTCCGCATGAAGCCAATGACGCCTTGGTAGCTGCTAGTTACTTTGTGACCCAAGTACAGTCAGTGGTTAGCCGCAATGTTAACCCAATCGAGGGAGCAGTGGTGACCTTTGGTCTTTTCCAAGCCGGAACCACCAACAATGTTATCACAGACACAGCCTTTTTGCATGGAACTATTCGGGCCTTGACTCAGGACATGAGTCTCTTGGTACAAAAGCGGGTCAAAACAGTTGCAGAAGGAGTTGCAGCTGCCTTCGATATGGAAGTCGAAGTGGAACTCAAACAAGGTGGTTACCTGCCTGTTGAGAACCATCCAGCCTTGGCGCGTGAACTGATGAACTTCTTTGAAGAAAAAGACGGAATCGAGTTGATTGATATCGAACCTGCTATGACAGGTGAAGACTTTGGTTACCTCCTTTCAAAGGTTGATGGTGTTATGTTCTGGCTTGGTATCGATAGTCCCTACGCCCTTCATCACCCTCAGATGAGTCCCAAGGAAGAAGCCTTAGCTATTGGGGTGGATGCGGTCTCTAGTTTCCTGAAAAAGAAGGTGGCAGAGTAGAGGAATTGTCTATGAAATCGAAATTACGCAAGCAAGTCTTGCAAGAAATGAAGGCTATCCCTAGAGAGCAAAAACAGGCTATGGATCAAGTTTTAACTGAGTATTTCTTACATCATCCCTTCTATCAAGAAGCCAAGGTCATCGCAACCTATCTCTCTTTTCCTCATGAGTTTCAAACGCAGGAACTGATTGAGCAGGCTCTGAAGGATGGCAAGAAGGTTCTGATACCCAAAACCTATCCCAAGGGGCGCATGGACTTTGTAGTTTATGATCCCCAGCAGTTGGTCAAAACTTCCTTTGGCTTACTGGAACCGCAAGGAGACTTGGAAGTGGTGGAACCGTCTCAAATTGATTTAATTCATGTTCCGGGGTTAGCTTTTACGACAAAGGGCTATCGGATTGGCTATGGTGGAGGTTATTATGACCGCTATCTGGAACATTTTTCTGGTCATACTTTGAGTACGATATATCCTTGTCAAATTCAGGACTTTATCCCTGAAAACCATGATATTCCTGTTCAGGAGGTTTTGATTGATGAAGGAAATCTTTGATAGGCGTTACCCTGTGACGAGTTTCTTCCTCTTAGTGACGGCCTTGGTATTTCTACTAATGTTGGTGACTACAGGTGGAAACTTTTACAGGGCAGATACCTTATTTCGATTTGGAGCCATGTACGGGCCCGCCATTCGCCTCTTTCCTGAGCAGATTTGGCGTCTCTTCTCTGCTATTTTTGTTCATATTGGGTGGGAGCATTTCATAGTTAATATGCTTTCGCTTTATTATCTTGGTAGGCAGGTAGAGGAGATTTTCGGATCCAAGCAGTTTTTCTTTCTCTATCTTTTATCAGGAATGATGGGGAATCTCTTTGTTTTTGTATTTAGTCCCAAATCCTTAGTGGCAGGTGCCTCCACTTCTCTTTATGGTCTATTTGCCGCGATTATCATTCTTCGCTATGCTACGCGTAATCCTTATATCCAACAGCTAGGTCAATCTTATCTGACACTTTTTGTGATTAACATTATTGGAAGTGTTCTGATTCCAGGAATCAGCCTAGAAGGCCATATCGGAGGTGCAGTTGGTGGCGCATTTCTAGCAGTTATATTTCCAGTCCGAGGTGAAAGACGGATGTATAGCTCTAGTCAGAGATTGGTAGCGACAGTGTTATTTGTAGGACTCGCAGTCTTACTTCTCTACAAGGGAATGGGATGAAAATTTGTGTAATGAAAAAAGATAAGGAATTTTTTTGAACCTTATCTTTTTTATGTTATTCCTTCTCAGCCAATTCTTTTCCTAGTTGGATGAGGTATTCTTTCAAATCATCTTTGACTTGTGGATGTTTGAGGGCGTAGTCAATAGATGTTTTCATAAAGCCAAACTTATCCCCAACGTCGTAACGAGCTCCTGTAAATTCACGGGCAAAAACACGCTGTGTTTTATTAAGCGTATCGATTGCATCAGTAAGCTGGATTTCATTTCCAGCACCAGGAGCTTGCTTTTCGAGGATATCAAAAATTTCCGGTGTGAGAAGATAGCGACCGATAATTGCTAAATCACTTGGTGCATCTTCGGGAGCTGGTTTTTCAACGAAAGTTTCAACGCTATAGAGACCATTGATTCCTTCGCCTTGAGGAGCAATCACTCCATATGATGAAACGTCTTCGTGTGGTACGGGCATGACAGCAATGGTTGATGCGTGTGTCTTTTCGTAATCATTCATCAGTTGTTTTGTCAACGGAACGGCATTCTCATCTGTGATGTCCATAAGGTCATCACCAAGCATGACAACGAAGGGCTCATTCCCTACAAAAGCTTTGGCTTGTAGGACAGCGTCCCCAAGACCACGAGGGTGAGTTTGGCGAATGAAATGGAGGCGCATGCCAGTTGCTTCATCTACTAGTTTTAACAGATCCGTTTTACCTTTTTCTTTGAGGTTGTACTCAAGCTCAAAATTTGAATCAAAGTGGTCCTCAATAGAACGTTTTGATTTACCAGTGACAACCAGAATATCTTCGATACCTGATTTAAGAGCCTCTTCCACGATAAATTGGATAGTTGGTTTATCTACAATTGGCAACATTTCTTTGGCAAGGGCCTTGGTTGCTGGTAAAAATCGAGTTCCTAGTCCAGCGGCAGGAATGACTGCTTTTCTAACTTTCAGTGCCATAATAATCCTTTCTATAGAGGGCTAAGACCACTCATTTTCTGCTTTAAATTCATTGTTCATGATGTCATAAATGGCATCTTTGATATTGGTTCCGTTGTAGATAACTTGGTAAATGGCTTGTGTAATGGGCATATAAACTCCAAGTTCTTGCGCTAGTTCATAGGCTGCTCGAGTCGTTGAAATACCTTCAATTACCATGCCCATGTTGGCTTCGATATCAGCTAGGGATTCTCCACGACCAAGGGCATCGCCAGCTCTCCAGTTACGAGAGTGGATGGAGGTTCCTGTTACGATAAGATCTCCCACACCAGATAAGCCACTATAGGTCAATGGACTGGCCCCGAGTGCCACCCCTAGGCGGGTAATTTCTGCCAGGCCTCGAGCGATGATGGCCGCCTTAGCATTGTCACCAAATCCAAGACCATGTAAAGCACCGGCACCAACAGCAATAATATTTTTAAGAGCACCGGCAGTTTCGACTCCAATAACATCCGTATTGGTGTAAAGTCGGAAGTAGTGATTGCTAAAGAGCTCCTGAACGTATTGAGCTGTCTGTAAATCTTTAGAAGCAGCAGTGATTAGAGTCAGGTCACGCACAATGGTCTCTTCTGCATGACTAGGCCCTGAAACAACGACGATGTCACTGCGGAGATGCTCAGGAATTTCTTCTTCAAGGATGGTTGATAATCGTTTATGACTATCAGGCTCTAATCCCTTTGAAGCGTGCATGATGATAGCCTTATGGTCCAAGGTTTGTGCAACTTGTTGGGCAACAAGTCGTGTCACTTTTGTTGGGACAACAAATAAAATCGCATCTACATCTTTTAATGCCTCTGCTAAGTCGGTGTAGGCAATGATATTTTCATTTAGAACGACATCTTTAAAGTAGTGTTTATTAGTATGGTGTATATTGATTTCATTGATTTGCTCGGGAAGATTTCCCCAAATACGTACCTCGTGTCCATTGTCATTTAAGACTTGTGAAAGGGCAGTTCCCCAAGAACCAGGCCCCAAGACGGCGACGGTTTGTTTTTCCATGATTTCCTCCTTAATAGAGTCCTTTTCATTATTCTATCATATTCTAAAGGATTTTGCACTTGCATTGCTGGGGGAGTGGTAGCTTTGTTGCTTGAAAAATATACAAAAACCGAGACGAAGTATTAAACTCTTAGTCTTTAGTTAAAGTGAGAAGAAATCTGATAGATAGTTTGATTCAGTATATGCTATAATAGAGGTAAACAACTCAGGAGGTTCTTGTAGGTTGCGAGAGTTTGGCGAAAAAATTAAAAGATTACGTTTGGCTAAAAAAATCAGTCGTTCAGAATTTTGTGGTGATGAGTCTGAATTAAGTATCCGTCAATTAATTAGAATTGAAAATGGAGAATCCAGACCAACACTAACAAAGTTAAAATATATCGCTGAACGTTTGGGGGTTGAAGATTACAAGTTGATGCCAAGTTATATAGAGTTGGATAAGGAATACCTAGAATTGAAATATTTCTTGATGAGGACTCCTACATACGAAGATGAAACTATCGCCCAAAAGAAAGAGAGTGTTTTTGATAAGATTTTTGAAGAGTATTATGATAGGCTACCTGAGGAAGAAAGATTTATCATAGATGTTTTACAAGCATATGATGACTTTGGTTGGTGGAATGATGATAGCAATTTAGGAATGATTTTACAAGAGTATTTCGATCACATTTTGTTGAAATCAAAATATGAAGTTAACGATATTTTAATCATAAAGCTATTTTTGGTAAGATTAGTACACCAAGATACAATAATAGATGAGAGTGAAGTGAATACCTTCTTAGTAATAGCTGATAAAATTTTACAACAAGTTGAGATGTTTGATATTGAATATTCATTTCTAATTAGAGATTCATTACTTTTGTTGTTAGGAATATTTGAAAAAATTGCTAATTACAGTCAATTTGAAGATATTCTTTACAAATTAAATGAAATTACCTCAAAGTCATACGACTATCAGAAAAAACCAATTATTCGACTATGGGAGTGGCGCTATGCATTATTTGTAAAAAAAGATTATTCAGTAGCTGAAAATTATTTTCAAGAAGCAAAAATATTTGCTAGAATGATTGACAATAGTCATTTGATAGAACAGCTAGAAAAACAATGGCAGCATGACCTCCAGGATTTTTTTAAAAATAAACATTAGAAAATAAAAAAAGTGACAAAAATGTCATTAGTTAAAAAGACCGAGAGAAAGTTTTCGAAATCATAAAAACGCATGATATCAGGTGTTTAAAAACTTGATATTATGCGTTTTATCATTTAAAGAGTTATTATGTTTTTCCCTTAGATTGAGTTCGTATCTAGTTTCTTTTTATACTAATTGAGTACTCATTAGTAGATAAGTTGTTGAAATTAGTGACATTTATGACCTTGGAGAATGTGTAACATAGAAGTATAATAATCCTGTAGAAAAAATAAGGAGAGAAAATATGTTAGTGCTAGTTGTTGCCGTTTTTTGGATTTATAAATAATAAAGATAGAATGGGAAGGTCTATGTTAGAACTAAAAAATATTAGTAAAAGTTACGGACAAGGGACGTTAAAAAATAATGTTTTAAGAGAAATAAATTTTAAGGTAGTTGAAGGAGAATTTGTATCGATAATGGGACCATCAGGTTCGGGCAAATCGACATTTATCAATATTTTGGGACTGATTGATTCTGAATTTGAAGGAGAATATATATTAGACGGAAAAAGTATTGAGAAGTTAAATGAAAATCAACAAGCAAGTTACCGTAATCATGATATTGGATTTGTTTTTCAACAATTTCATCTTATTGATGAATATACTGTTAAAGAAAATATTTTATTATCATTTCTATATTCTGACCAACAGCCAGATATAGAATACATTGATAGTTTATTACAAAATTTGGGACTTATAGATAAGATGAATGAGTACCCAAGTCATTTATCAGGTGGGCAGAAGCAACGAGTCGCTTTAATTAGAGCTCTTGCTCATAAACCTAGATTTCTTATAGCAGATGAACCTACAGGTGCATTAGATGAGAAAAATAGGAATGAGATATTGCAAATTTTACAGAATTTGAATCATTCTGGAACAACAATTATTGTAGTAACTCATGATGAGTTTGTTGCCAGTCATTGTAGAACAAGGTATCGAATGAAAAATGGGTATCTAACACTTGAGGGAGAAGGATTACATGAAGTTTAAAAAGCTGTTAATAGATACTTTAAAGCTGTTAAAGAGGAATAAAAGACAGAGTATTCTGACATCCTTAGCTATCACAGTGGCAACATTTGTTTTATTAGTAATACTATCAAGTTCTTCCTATACAACTTCTACATTAGGGAATGATTTAAAGATAGAAGAAGACACAGCAACAATGACTTATACTCCTCAAAATATGTTGGATATTAGAGGATTTACACAGGAAGATAAACAATTGGTTGAGCAAACTATTGGAAAACATGCAAGACTTTCTTCCAGCTCTTATGCTTTGTATGCTGAAACGTATTTTAATGATTCTAAGCAGAATCTTAGTTTTCGAACATTGGGCGATTTGAATAAGAATGGTTTAGTTATGCCTGCTTTATTAAAAGGAAGAGCCTTAGAGGAACTAGATGGCGGTGTAGCTATTAGCGATAAGGCTCTCATGTCATTGACTCGAAAGGAAAATATTGAAACTTTTTTAGGAGAGACTATCAATATATCTGGGAAAGAATATCCAATTCAGGCAATATATTATGGATCAGCTGTTAATGAAAGATTACCTTCTTTATTGGTTACTAATGAAATCAAAGAGTTACTTTTAGGAAAAAGGGAATATTTTGATGAGTTAGTGGTAGAAACTAATCAGTTAGAGAATATAAATAAGGCTTTATCTGCTTTAGATACTTATGGAACATTCCGCAAGGAAGGAACCTATGCATATATAGATAATAGAAGGGTATATGAGGAAACAAAGGCCCAAGCTACTACAATATTAAATTTCATTGCACTTTTATCAAGCATTTCAATTTTTGTAGCTGGTTTTGGGGTTATGAATGCTATGTTGTCTTCTGTTAGCGAACGTAGCAAGGAGATAGCCATTCGTCGAGCTTTGGGAGCTAAAAAATCTGATATTTATCAATCATATATGATGGAGGGGACTCTTTTATCGCTTATGGGAGCTATAACTGGTATTGGAGTAGCGACATTATTTGTTGTTTTAATGAACATGAGTGGTTTTGTTACGACATTAACTCTGGATCATATTTTGATTACTCTATTCACAACGGGCGTATTTGGAATTGTATTTAGTATTATGCCTGCAATGGTTGCAGCAAATAAAAATGTTATTGAAGGTCTAAGGTAATGATGGATGTGAATTTAAAGGAGGTAAAATGAAATTTACAAAAATAGATAGAGTATTTTCTCTATTGCTAATTGTGGAATTTACAATATGTTTTTTTACACTAGATAATTTTAATCTTTTTCAATTTATGCTATTTGTACAAATTATACCCTCAATATTATTAGCTTTGTTATCGGGAAGTATTTCTTCTAGGAGTAAGCATAGCTGGGTGCTATTAATTATTTTTGGAATGATCTATGCTTTAATGATGTTTGGAATTTTCAGAGTTACTCCTATGACGCTTATAGAACAAAATACGATTCAATCTGAAACTTCCGTATTTACATTCAATAGAAATTTACAGTTAGGAACTTATTTTGGATTTTTCTTACAGGAATTTTTACTAGGAGCTTTTATTTGCACTATTTCAAAAATTTTTGGGAGAATTAAACAAGGGAAATTTTAATGAAGCCTGCATTAAAAAGAAGAATTGCTTCTTCATTTATTTAGAAAATTATATTATTGAAATGGTGTAACATTTGGAGAAAATTATTTTTGAACGAAAAAGATTTGAGTATGTCGGTCCTAAGAGAAAGCAAGTAAAGGACTTTATGATTCTAAAAAATTTCATGTCTAAGACCATTCAGGCTGAAATCAGAGTGGAGGGCTACTTGTTAGACCTTCTTATTTTAAAAGAGATGAGTACAGAATTTTATAATTTAGATTTTCTTTCTTTGCCCTATGATGTCAATATAGATGTGAAAGAAGTTGTAGAGGATGTTGATTTAACAGTCTATAAGAATAGTAAATATAGGGAGTTTGATTTCTTTAAAAATATTTGTAAATGATATTTTTGAAAGTCTATCCATCCCTATATTAGAATTGCTATAACAAATTTTCAACACTTGTTTCAATTGAATATATTAAAAACCGAGCCTAAGTATTAAACTCTTAGTCTCGGTTTTGATATTTCATAAAGAATAGCTCGGTTTATTTCAATTGATCTGTAATGTCTTTTGACAGCAACATTCCCAGATGATAAGTTTTATTGATATATGCAACGACATCATTGATATTTTCAGTCGTTTGAATTTTCTCTTTGATGTCAGCCTTAAATGTTTCATCCTTCAAAAGTTGTTCTTGGTAGAGCCTTTGCAGTCTCTCCTTCTCGTACTTATTGAGCAAAAAAAGGAACACCAAGCTAATCACAACGAGTATATAAGCATATTGGCTCATAGGAAATCTCCCTGTATGATAAAAAATAGTAGTGAATAAATCGATTTAGTGGACCTAAAATAGCAGAACAAGTCAGCAAAACTTGATAAGATTTTTGACAGACCTCTAAACCAAAATCTGTATAGGCTTTAGTGTAAGTTACTTAGATTTCTTTGCAATCAAGTAATTTAAAATATTACGACATGAGCCTAACCAAATCGATATTATTGGGTTAGATGAATTAGTAAAGCGATTAGGCAAATCGCCATAGTTACGACGTCATGGTCTCTAAATCGATTATATTTAGGAGCCATGACTAGTGAAGCAGTTAGCTAGTCCGCATATAAGCGGCTAGCGTCTAACAATTAGGAACTTTAGTTCCAATAGCTTTAAGATTACGACGTTCTGGAACATAAATCGATAATATTTATGTTCCAGAACTAGTGAAGCGCCTAGCCAAATCCCTGATAGGATTTGGCGTTAGTTACTTAGATTGCTTTGCAATCAAGTAACTTTGGCGATTTACATCTTCTCAGGCGCTTCTACTCCAAGCAAGCGAAGGGCCTCTTTGAGAACGACTGCGGTTGCGTAGCTGAGAGCTAGACGGCTGTCGCGCTCAGGACTTTCGTCTAGGATACGTGTATGTGCATAGTATTTGTTAAAGGCTTGAGCCAGGCTAATTGCAAATTTAGCAACGATAGAAGGTTCAAAGTTATCCGCCGCACGGTTGATAATACGTGGGAAGTCTTGGATGAGTTTGATGATTTCCCAGCTTTCAGCATCATTCAAGCTATAGTTGCCAGCTGTTTCTGGTTTGAAATCTGCTTTGCGTAAGATAGATTGGATACGAGCGTAGGCATATTGAACATAAGGTCCAGTTTCGCCCTCGAAGGATACCATGGCCTCTAAGTCGAAGTCGTATCCATTTGTACGGTCGGTTTTGAGGTCATAGAATTTAATGGCCCCAACCCCAACAGCATGCGCTACCTGGTCTTTATTTTCAAGTTCAGGATTTTTAGCTTCAATTTGGGCCTTGGCACGGCTAACAGCCTCTGCAACAGTAGGCTCTAGCAAGATGACATTCCCTTTACGAGTAGAGAGTTTCTTCCCTTCTTTTGTAACCAGACCAAAAGGAACGTGGGTAATGTCGTCACTCCAGTCGTAGCCCATCTCTTGCAAGACAGCTTTGAGCTGTTTAAAGTGGGCAGATTGCTCTTGACCAACGACGTAGATAGATTTAGCAAATTGGTATTCGTTTTTACGGTAAAGGGCTGCAGCCAAGTCACGTGTGATATAGAGAGTTGCACCATCAGATTTCTTGATGAGGGCTGGATGTTCAATTCCATATTTCTCAAGATTGACAACTTGGGCACCTTCTGACTCAACAAGAAGTCCTTTTTCAGAAAGAATGTCTACAACTGCATCCATTTTATCATTGTAGAAGGCTTCCCCGTTATAGCTGTCAAATTCAACATTCAGTTCATTGTAAAGGCGATTAAATTCCACTAAACTTTCATCACGGAACCATTGCCAAAGTGCGAGAGCTTCCTCGTCACCATTTTCCAGTTTGCGGAACCATTCGCGTGCTTCTTCATCCAAGCTAGGGTCATTTTCAGCTTCAGCGTTGATGCGGACATAGAGTTTAAGAAGTTCATCGATTGGATGAGCTTTTACAGCTTCTTCGTCGCCCCATTTTTTGTAGGCAACAATCAACATCCCAAACTGTTTACCCCAGTCTCCCAAATGGTTGACCTTGACTGTTTGATAACCGATTTTTTGGAAAATATGTGACAAGCTATCTCCGATAACAGTGGAGCGTAGGTGGCCAATAGAAAATGGTTTAGCGATATTGGGACTAGACATATCGATAACAACATTTTCTTGTTTGCCAATAGTTTGGTCAGCATAGTGTTCTTTTTCAGTGATAACAGCTTGCAACACTTGAGCAGAAATGGCAGATTTATCAAGGAAAAAGTTAACGTAAGGTCCTGTTGCAACGACCTTTTCAAAGGCTTGACTGTTAATTTTTTCAGCCAGTTCAGTCGCAATCATTTGAGGTGCTTTACGTTCGACTTTTGCAAGAGAAAAAGCAGGGAAAGCAATGTCTCCCATTTCTGAGTTTTTAGGGGTTTCCAGTAAATTTAAAATAGCCTCTTGGTCCAGACTATCAATGACGCTAGCCAATTCGCTAGCAATCAATTCTTTTGTATTCATTAAGAGCTCCTTTTTGGACTTTTCTACTATTTTATCACAATTTTAAAGAAAGAAGAAAAAATTTTTGAAATCTCCTATTTTTTTGGTATAATATAGTTATAAAATTAGTTATAAATATTCACATAAGAGGATTTTATGAGAAAAAGAGATCGTCATCAGTTAATAAAAAAAATGATTACTGAGGAGAAATTAAGTACACAAAAAGAAATTCAAGATCGGTTGGAGGCGCACAATGTCTTTGTGACCCAGACAACCCTGTCTCGTGATTTGCGCGAAATCGGCTTGACCAAGGTCAAGAAAAATGATATGGTGTATTATGTACTAGCAAATGAGACAGAAAAGATTGATTTGGTGGAATTTTTGTCTCATCATTTAGAAGGTGTTGCAAGAGCGGAGTTTACCTTGGTGCTTCATACCAAATTGGGCGAAGCCTCTGTTTTGGCAAATATTGTAGATGCAAACAAGGATGAATGGATTTTAGGAACAGTTGCTGGTGCCAATACCTTATTGGTCATTTGTCGAGACCAGCACGTTGCCAAACTCATGGAAGATCGTTTGCTAGATTTGATGAAAGATAAGTAAGGTCTTGAGAGTTGCTCTCAAGACTTATTTTTGACAAGGAGAGACGGAAAATGGCGACAGAAAAGCTATCACCCGGCATGCAACAGTATGTGGATATTAAAAAGCAATATCCAGATGCGTTTTTGCTCTTTCGGATGGGTGATTTTTATGAATTGTTTTATGAGGATGCGGTCAATGCTGCGCAGATTCTGGAAATTTCCTTAACGAGTCGCAACAAGAATGCCGACAATCCGATTCCTATGGCGGGTGTTCCCTATCATTCTGCCCAGCAGTATATCGATGTCTTGATTGAGCAGGGCTATAAGGTAGCCATTGCAGAGCAGATGGAAGATCCTAAACAAGCAGTTGGGGTTGTTAAAAGAGAGGTTGTTCAGGTCATTACGCCAGGAACAGTGGTCGATAGCAGTAAGCCGGATAGTCAGAATAATTTTTTGGTTGCCATAGACCGCGAAGGCAATCAATTTGGCCTAGCTTATATGGACCTAGTGACCGGAGACTTTTATGTGACAGGTCTATTGGATTTCACGCTGGTTTGTGGGGAAATTCGCAATCTCAAGGCTCGAGAAGTGGTTCTGGGATATGACTTGTCCGAGGCAGAAGAACAGATTCTCAGTCGTCAGATGAATCTGGTGCTCTCTTATGAGAAAGAAGGCTTTGAGGACCTTCATTTACTGGATTCACGATTGGCAGCGGTGGAGCAAGCAGCATCTAGCAAGCTCCTTCAGTATGTCCATCGAACTCAGATGAGGGAATTGAACCACCTCAAGCCTGTTATCCGCTATGAAATCAAAGATTTCTTGCAGATGGATTATGCGACCAAGGCTAGTCTGGATTTAGTTGAGAATGCCCGTTCAGGCAAGAAACAAGGTAGTCTTTTCTGGCTTTTGGATGAAACCAAAACGGCTATGGGGATGCGTCTTTTGCGTTCTTGGATTCATCGCCCCTTGATTGATAAGGAGCGAATCGTCCAACGTCAAGAAGTGGTGCAGGTCTTTCTTGACCACTTCTTTGAGCGTAGTGATTTGACAGATAGTCTCAAGGGTGTTTATGACATCGAACGTTTGGCTAGTCGGGTTTCTTTTGGCAAAACAAATCCCAAGGATCTCTTGCAATTGGCGACGACTTTATCTAGTGTGCCACGAATCCGAGCGATTTTAGAAGGGATGGAGCAACCTGCCCTGGCCTATCTCATCGCCCAACTAGATGGAATTCCTGAGTTGGAGAGCTTGATTAGCGCAGCGATTGCTCCTGAAGCTCCTCATGTGATTACGGAAGGTGGCATTATCCGTACGGGATTTGATGAGACCTTAGACAAGTACCGTCGTGTGCTCAGAGAAGGGACTGGTTGGATTGCTGAGATTGAGGCCAAGGAGCGAGAAAACTCTGGTATCAGCACGCTTAAGATTGATTACAATAAAAAGGATGGCTATTATTTCCATGTGACCAATTCACAACTGGGGAATGTGCCAGCCCACTTTTTCCGTAAGGTAACACTGAAAAACTCGGAACGTTTTGGGACCGAAGAATTAGCCCGTATCGAGGGAGATATGCTGGAGGCGCGTGAGAAGTCAGCTAATCTAGAGTACGAAATCTTTATGCGTATTCGTGAAGAGGTCGGCAAGTACATCCAGCGTTTGCAGGCTCTAGCCCAAGGAATTGCGACAGTTGATGTCTTGCAAAGCTTGGCAGTTGTAGCTGAAACCCAGCATTTGATTCGACCAGAGTTCGGAGACGATTCACAGATTGATATCCAGAAAGGGCGCCATGCTGTCGTTGAAAAGGTTATGGGGGCTCAGACCTATATTCCAAATACGATTCAGATGGCAGAAAATACTAGTATTCAGCTGATTACAGGGCCAAACATGAGTGGGAAGTCAACCTACATGCGTCAGTTAGCCATGACGGCGGTTATGGCTCAGTTGGGTTCTTATGTGCCAGCAGAAAGTGCCCATTTGCCAATTTTTGATGCTATCTTTACCCGTATCGGAGCAGCCGATGATTTGGTTTCAGGTCAATCAACCTTTATGGTAGAGATGATGGAGGCCAACAATGCCATTTCGCATGCGACTAAGAATTCTTTGATTCTCTTTGATGAGTTAGGACGGGGAACCGCGACTTATGATGGGATGGCCTTGGCCCAATCAATCATTGAATATATCCATGAACATATCGGAGCCAAGACTCTCTTTGCCACCCACTACCATGAGTTGACCAGTCTGGAGTCTAGTTTACAACACTTGGTCAATGTTCACGTGGCAACCTTGGAGCAGGATGGGCAGGTCACTTTCCTTCATAAGATTGAACCAGGCCCAGCTGACAAATCCTACGGTATTCATGTTGCTAAGATTGCTGGTTTGCCAGCAGATCTTCTAGCAAGGGCGGATAAGATATTGACGCAACTGGAGAGTCAAGGGCAAGAGAGTCCTGTCCCAATGAGGCAAACAAGTGCTGTCACTGAACAGATTTCACTCTTTGATACGGCAGAAGAAAATCCTATCCTAGCAGAATTAGCTAAACTAGATATATACAACATGACACCTATGCAGGCTATGAATGTTTTGGTTGAGTTAAAACAAAAATTATAAAGCCAAGAATGACTAGTCATTCTAGCTATATCAAGGAGACTTCTTTGACAAGTTCCCACTTTTTTGCTAGAATAACATCACACAAACAGAATGAGAAGGAGCTGACGCATTGTCGCTCCCTTTTGTCTATTTTTTAAGGAGAAAATATGCTGATTCAGAAAATCAAAACCTACAAGTGGCAGGCACTGGCCTCGCTTCTGATGACAGGCTTGATGGTTGCTAGTTCACTTCTGCAACCGCGTTATCTGCAGGAAGTGTTAGACGCCCTCCTTGCTGGAAAATATGAGGCTATTTATAGTATCGGGGTTTGGTTGATTGGTGTGGCCTTGGTCGGTCTGGTTGCTGGTGGGCTCAATGTTGTCCTTGCAGCCTATATTGCCCAAGGAGTTTCATCTGACCTTCGGGAGGATGCCTTCCGTAAAATCCAAACCTTTTCTTATGCCAATATTGAACAATTTAATGCGGGAAATCTAGTCGTTCGAATGACCAACGATATCAACCAGATTCAGAACGTCGTCATGATGACCTTCCAAATTCTTTTCAGACTTCCCCTCTTGTTCATCGGTTCGTTTATTCTTGCGGTTCAAACTTTGCCCTCTCTGTGGTGGGTGATTGTTCTCATGGTGATCTTAATTTTTGGTTTGACTGCTGTCATGATGGGGATGATGGGTCCTCGTTTTGCCAAGTTTCAAACCCTTCTTGAGCGTATAAATGCTATCGCCAAGGAAAATCTGCGCGGTGTTCGTGTGGTTAAGTCCTTTGTCCAAGAAAAAGAGCAGTTTGCTAAGTTTACAGAGGTCTCAGACGAGCTTCTTGGTCAAAACCTTTACATTGGTTATGCCTTTGCGGTAGTGGAACCCTTTATGATGTTGGTCGGCTACGGGGCTGTCTTCCTCTCTATTTGGCTGGTTGCGGGGATGGTTCAGTCGGATCCTTCTGTTGTGGGTTCCATTGCTTCCTTTGTAAATTACCTGAGCCAGATTATCTTTACCATTGTTATGGTTGGATTTTTGGGAAATTCTGTCAGCCGTGCCATGATTTCCATGCGTCGTATTCGAGAAATTCTTGACGCAGAGCCAGCTATGACCTTCAAGGATGTCCCAGATGAAGAGTTGGTCGGAAGTCTTAGCTTTGAAAATGTGACCTTTACCTATCCAATGGATAAGGAACCAATGTTGAAAGATGTGACCTTTACCATCGAGCCTGGTCAAATGATTGGTGTAGTTGGAGCGACTGGTGCAGGGAAGTCAACCTTGGCTCAATTGATTCCACGTCTCTTTGACCCACAGGAAGGCTCTATCAAAATCGGAGGAAAGGATATTCGAGAAGTGAGTGAAGGAACCCTGCGTAAAACAGTGTCTATCGTTCTCCAACGTGCCATTCTCTTTAGTGGAACGATTGCAGATAATCTAAGACAGGGTAAGGGAGATGCTACTCTATTTGAAATGGAGCGCGCAGCCAATATTGCTCAGGCTAGCGAATTCATTCATCGTATGGAGAAAACCTTTGAAAGTCCAGTTGAGGAACGGGGAACCAATTTCTCTGGTGGGCAAAAACAAAGGATGTCGATTGCGCGTGGGATTGTCAGCAATCCGCGTATTTTGATTTTTGACGATTCGACCTCGGCCTTGGATGCCAAGTCAGAGCGCCTGGTGCAAGAAGCCTTGAATAAGGACTTGAAAGGGACGACAACCATTATCATTGCTCAAAAGATTAGCTCGGTTGTTCATGCAGACAAGATCTTGGTTCTGGATCAGGGACGATTGATTGGTCAAGGAACACATGCAGACTTGGTTGCCAACAATGCCGTTTACCGTGAAATCTATGAAACACAGAAAGGAAAGGAGGAGTAAGATGAAGACAATTCAATTTTTTTGGAATTATTTTAAAGTCTATAAGCTATCATTTGTAGTTGTCATCCTGATGATTGTTCTGGCGACTCTTGCCCAAGCCCTCTTTCCGGTCTTTTCTGGGCAGGCGGTGACGCAGCTAGCTAATTTAGTTCAAGCTTATCAAAATGGCAATCCAGAATTTGTTTGGCAAAGTCTATCAGGAATCATGGTCAATCTTGGCCTGCTGGTTTTGGTTCTATTTATCTCCAGTGTCATATACATGTGTCTTATGACGCGCGTGATTGCAGAGTCCACCAACGAGATGCGCAAAGGCCTCTTTGGTAAGCTTGCTCGGTTGACGGTTTCTTTCTTTGACCGCCGACAAGATGGGGATATCCTGTCTCGTTTTACTAGTGATTTGGATAATATCCTCCAAGCCTTTAACGAGAGCTTGATTCAGGTCATGAGCAATATTGTTCTATATATCGGTCTGATTCTTGTCATGTTTTCGAGAAATGTGACGCTGGCCCTCATCACCATTGCCAGCACACCATTGGCCTTTCTTATGCTGATTTTCATCGTGAAAATGGCACGCAAATACACCAACCTCCAGCAAAAAGAGGTTGGGGAACTCAACGCTTATATGGATGAGAGTATCTCAGGTCAAAAAGCTGTCATTGTGCAAGGCATTCAAGAGGACATGATGGCAGGATTTCTTGAACAAAATGAGCGCGTGCGCAAGGCAACCTTTAAAGGAAGAATGTTTTCAGGAATTCTTTTCCCTGTCATGAATGGGATGAGCTTGGTCAACACAGCCATCGTCATCTTTGCGGGTTCAGCTGTACTTTTGAATGATAAGTCTATTGAAACAAGTACAGCCCTCGGTTTGATTGTTATGTTTGCCCAATTTTCACAGCAGTACTACCAGCCTATTATCCAAGTTGCAGCGAGTTGGGGAAGTCTTCAGTTAGCCTTTACTGGGGCTGAACGAATTCAGGAAATGTTTGATGCAGAGGAAGAAATTCGGCCTGAAAATGCTCCAAACTTCACTCAGTTGCAAGAAGGTGTTGAAATCCGTCATATTGATTTTTCATACTTGCCTGATAAACCTATTTTGAAAGATGTCAGCATTTCCGCTCCGAAAGGCCAGATGACAGCAGTTGTTGGTCCGACAGGTTCAGGGAAAACGACTATTATGAATCTTATCAATCGCTTTTATGATGTTGATGCTGGTGGGATTTATTTTGACGGCAAAGACATCCGTGACTATGATTTAGATAGTCTCAGAAGTAAGGTGGGGATTGTCTTGCAAGATTCGGTTTTATTTAGCGGAACCATTCGAGACAATATCCGTTTTGGGGTGCCAGATGCTAGTCAGGAAATGGTTGAGGCAGCAGCCAAAGCAACCCATATTCATGACTATATTGAAAGCTTGCCTGATAAATACGATACCCTTATCGATGATGACCAGAGCATCTTCTCAACAGGGCAGAAGCAATTGATTTCCATCGCTCGAACGCTGATGACAGATCCAGAAGTTCTCATTCTAGATGAAGCCACTTCAAACGTAGATACGGTGACAGAAAGCAAGATTCAGCATGCCATGGAGGCGGTTGTAGCAGGTAGAACCAGTTTCGTCATTGCCCATCGCTTGAAAACCATTCTCAATGCAGACCAGATTATCGTTCTTAAAGATGGAGAAGTCATTGAACGTGGTAATCACCATGAACTCTTGAAACTAGGTGGATTCTACTCAGAACTCTATCACAATCAATTTGTCTTTGAATAAGAAAAAAGTTGTCCGATGTGGGCGGCTTTTTCTTGTCCATAAAAAATTTTTATCACAGCCTTAAAAAAAACATATTAGACGAAAGACGTTTTGAGTGATATGATAGGACTATCGTTAATATTCGAAAGGAGAGACATCATGGCTAGAACGGTTGTAGGAGTTGCTGCAAATCTATGTCCTGTAGACGCAGAAGGCAAAAACATTCATTCATCTGTATCTTGTAGATTCGCAGAGAGCATTCGTCAAGTCGGCGGTCTCCCTTTAGTCATTCCTGTTGGTGATGAGTCCGTTGTACGCGATTATGTAGAAATGATTGATAAGCTCATCTTGACAGGTGGGCAAAATGTTCATCCCCAATTTTACGGAGAGAAAAAGACCATTGAGAGCGATGATTACAATCTGGTCCGTGATGAATTTGAATTGGCGCTTTTGAAAGAAGCACTCCGTCAGAATAAACCAATTATGGCAATCTGCCGCGGTGTCCAACTTGTCAATGTTGCCTTTGGTGGAACCCTCAATCAAGAAATCGAAGGTCACTGGCAAGGACTACCTTTCGGAACATCTCACTCTATTGAGACAGTGGAAGGAAGCGTGGTGGCTAAGCTATTCGGAAAAGAAAGTCAGGTCAACTCCGTCCATCGTCAAAGTATTAAGGATTTGGCACCTAATTTCCGTGTAACTGCTATTGATCCAAGAGACCAAACCATCGAAGCGATTGAATCTATCGACGAGCACCGCATTATCGGTTTGCAGTGGCATCCAGAGTTTCTGGTTAATGAAGAAGATGGCAATTTAGAATTATTTGAGTATTTATTGAATGAACTGTAACGACTGGAACATCTGGTCGTTATTTCTTTTATTATTTCAAAATTTTTGGAATGTGGGATTTTTACGCAAACGTTTGAATTCTGATAAAAATTGGAGAAATTCGACAAAAAACTTGAAAAAAACGAAGGTAAGCGTTATGATAGAAAAGAAGAAATATTGGAGGAATAACATGTCACATATTAAATTTGATTATTCAAAAGTTTTAGACAAATTTGTTGCACCACATGAAGTGGAATACATGCAATCACAAGTAACAGCAGCAGATGAATTGATCCGTAAAGGAACTGGTGCTGGTAGCGACTTCTTGGGATGGTTGGACCTTCCTGAAAACTACGACCGCGAAGAATTTGACCGCATATTGAAAGCTGCTGAGCAAATCAAATCAGACAGCGATGTTTTGGTTGTGATCGGTATCGGTGGATCTTACCTTGGTGCGAAAGCAGCAATCGACTTCTTGAATCACCATTTTGCTAACTTGCAAACAAAAGAAGAACGCAAAGCTCCACAAATCCTTTACGCAGGAAACTCAATCTCATCTACTTACCTTGCTGACTTGGTAGAGTACGTAGCTGACAAAGACTTCTCAGTAAACGTGATTTCTAAATCAGGTACAACAACTGAACCAGCTATCGCTTTCCGTGTCTTCAAAGAACTTTTGGTTAAGAAATACGGACAAGAAGAAGCAAACAAACGTATCTATGCAACAACTGACCGCCAAAAAGGTGCTGTTAAGGTTGAAGCGGACGCTAACGGTTGGGAAACATTTGTTGTTCCAGATGACATCGGTGGACGCTTCTCAGTATTGACAGCGGTTGGTTTGCTTCCAATCGCAGCATCAGGAGCTGATATCAAAGCCCTTATGGAAGGTGCTAATGCAGCTCGCAAAGACTACACTTCAGACAAAATCTCTGAAAACGAAGCTTACCAATACGCAGCAGTTCGTAACATCCTTTACCGTAAAGGCTATGCAACTGAAATCTTGGTAAACTATGAGCCATCACTTCAATACTTCTCAGAATGGTGGAAACAATTGGCTGGTGAATCAGAAGGAAAAGACCAAAAAGGTATCTACCCAACTTCAGCCAACTTCTCAACTGACTTGCACTCACTTGGTCAATTTATCCAAGAAGGAACTCGTATCATGTTTGAAACAGTTGTCCGTGTTGACAAACCTCGTAAGAACGTGATTATCCCTACATTGGAAGAAGATCTTGATGGACTTGGTTACCTTCAAGGAAAAGACGTTGACTTTGTAAACAAAAAAGCAACTGACGGTGTTCTTCTTGCCCATACTGATGGTGACGTACCAAACATGTACGTGACTCTTCCAGAGCAAGATGCTTTCACTCTTGGTTACACTATCTACTTCTTCGAATTGGCTATCGCTCTTTCAGGTTACTTGAATGCTATCAACCCATTTGACCAACCAGGTGTTGAAGCATACAAACGTAACATGTTTGCTCTTCTTGGAAAACCAGGATTTGAAGAATTGAGCAAAGAACTTAACGCACGTCTATAATAGAAGAAAAGAGTGGTTTGTCCACTCTTTTTAGTCTCTTTATCCATAGAAATTGGACTCAGCCAAGACTTGTGATATAATATAGAGAGCAAAAAGGCAGACGCCTAGAGACTTTATAGGAGAAACTATGTCAAAAGATATCCGCGTACGTTACGCACCAAGTCCAACAGGACTACTACACATCGGAAATGCCCGTACAGCATTGTTCAATTACCTTTACGCCCGTCATCATGGTGGAACTTTTATTATCCGTATCGAAGATACTGACCGTAAACGCCATGTCGAGGATGGTGAACGTTCACAGCTTGAAAACCTTCGTTGGTTGGGCATGGATTGGGATGAAAGTCCAGAAACACATGAAAACTATCGCCAGTCTGAACGTTTGGACTTGTATCAAAAATACATTGACCAACTATTAGCTGAAGGAAAAGCCTACAAATCTTACGTTACAGAAGAAGAATTGGCAGCTGAACGCGAACGCCAAGAAGCAGCTGGTGAAACCCCTCGTTACATCAATGAATACCTTGGTATGAGTGAAGAGGAGAAAGCAGCTTACATCGCAGAACGTGAAGCTGATGGTATCATCCCAACGGTTCGTTTGGCTGTCAATGAGTCAGGTATCTACAAGTGGCATGATATGGTCAAAGGCGATATCGAATTTGAAGGTGGCAATATTGGTGGTGACTGGGTTATCCAAAAGAAAGACGGTTACCCAACTTACAACTTTGCCGTTGTTATCGATGACCACGATATGCAAATTTCTCACGTTATCCGTGGAGATGACCACATTGCTAATACACCAAAACAGCTCATGGTTTATGAAGCGCTTGGTTGGGAAGCTCCAGAGTTCGGTCACATGACTTTGATTATCAACTCTGAAACTGGGAAAAAATTGTCTAAACGTGACACCAACACCCTTCAGTTTATCGAAGACTACCGTAAAAAAGGTTATTTACCAGAAGCAGTCTTTAACTTCATTGCTCTTCTTGGTTGGAACCCAGGTGGCGAAGATGAGATTTTCTCTCGTGAAGAATTGATTAAACTTTTCGATGAAAACCGCCTCAGCAAATCTCCTGCAGCCTTCGACCAGAAAAAACTTGACTGGATGAGCAATGATTATATCAAGAATGCAGACCAAGAAACTATCTTTGAAATGGCAAAACCATTCCTAGAAGAAGCAGGTCGATTGACTGACAAGGCTGAAAAACTAGTTGAGCTCTATAAACCCCAAATGAAGTCAGTTGACGAAATCGTCCCATTGACAGATCTCTTCTTCTCAGATTTCCCAGAATTGACTGAAGCAGAGCGCGAAGTCATGGCGGGGGAAACAGTCCCAACGGTTCTTGAAGCCTTCAAAGCAAAACTTAAAGCGATGACAGATGATGAATTTGTGACAGAGAATATCTTCCCACAAATTAAAGCAGTCCAAAAAGAAACAGGTATTAAAGGGAAAAATCTTTTTATGCCTATTCGTATCGCAGTTTCAGGTGAAATGCATGGACCAGAATTGCCAGATACGATCTTCTTGTTAGGTCGTGAAAAATCAATCCAGCATATCGAAAATATGTTAAAAGAAATCTCTAAATAAGAAGGAATCAATAATGGACATCTGGGAAAAGATGTACGAAGAAGCACAGAAACTATACGATCCACATGAAGTATCTGATTTTGTTTATGCCAACCATGTTGTAGCCGCAGTAGAAGCAGAAGATGGACAAATATTTACAGGTTTCTGTATGGAGGGAACCTGTGGTGTATTCCATCTCTGCGCAGAGCGCGCGGCACTCTTCAATATGTACCAATTTTCAGGACAAACTAAGGTTAAGAAAGTATTAGCCTTTCGTGACAAACCACCGTATGGTGGAAGTTCGGGCATGCCCTGTGGAGCTTGTAGAGAATTCCTTTTAGAGTTGAACGTTGAAAATAAAGATGCAGAATTCATGATGGACTACGATAGAAGAAAGATAGTGAAAGTCGCAGAACTAATGCCCTATTGGTGGGGAGAAGAACGTGTTTCTAAGTTTAATGAACAATAGAAGAGTCAGTACAATTCTGGCTCTTTTTACTATAATGGCATATTCGAATCACAAAAATGAAAAAAATTAGAAAAAGATGTTGACAAAAAATAAAAAGTCGGTATAATAGTAAGAGTTGAAAATAACAACTCTGGTCCGTTGGTCAAGGGGTTAAGACACCGCCTTTTC
>CAJNCE010000010.1:0-60802 GCA_905221185.1 bacterium
TGATTATCAAGCATTATTTCACCTCATCTCTAGTATAACAAAAAAGCCATCAATTTGATGACTTTTTCAGTAGGCTCTCCATTTGGGTAGGTCTTTTTCATACAAAAAAAGCCAAATCCGATTGGACCTGGCTTGCTTATCATTGTATGTTAGATTGTATTGGCTGCCCAGACACTTACAGATCTTTCTGAGACTGGGAATTGTCCATTACCTTCCTCATCGATTGTAACTTGTCCTTTGTGGTTTCCAAGTAAGTCTACAAAGGTTTGGTTAGCCCATTCTTGGCCGACAAACATTGACTTGTTATTTTCTTGGTCATTTGAAATCAAGACTGCGATTGGGGATTGATTTTCAGCACCTGAATGGATCCAACCAATACAGTTAGCGTCATCAAAGTAGTCTGTTTGTTCTCCATAGGCCAAATCTTTTCGGATGGCTAGGAGGCGGTCAAGGACTTCTTTGAAATCTTGTTGAGCATACTGCCCTGAAATCCCATAGTAGTCTCCGTAAAAGACACATGGCAGTCCATTTTGACGTAATAGAATGAGGGCATAGGCTGCTGGCTTGAACCATTCTTCAACAGTTGATTCAAGGGCTTGTCCTCGTTGGGTATCGTGGTTGTCGACAAAGGTTACAGCCTTGTCAGGTTTGAGTTCAACCAAGCTATCTGTGAAAATGCCACGAAGATCGTAGTTGGAACCAGCTCGGCTAGCATCAAAGAGATTCTGGTGGAGTCGAACATCGACAAGGTCAAAGCGTTCTTCCGTTTTTTCAAGATAGTCTAGATTGGCTTCCTTATCGGGATTCCAAAATTCACCAAAAACATAGAAATCCTCACCGTATTTTTCCTTCATATCGCGGATAAAATTGCGCATGAAGAAAGAGTCGATGTGTTTGACGGCATCCAAGCGGAAACCAGCTACACCAGTCGTTTCCATGAACCAGTCAGCCCAGTCATAGATATTTTGGATGACTTCAGGATGTTTAAAGTCTAGGTCGGCATACATGAGATAGTCGTAGTTGCCGTTTTCGTTATCGACCAATTCCTCGTTGGCCCAGCCCTTGTTGTCTCCTTGAATCAGGTAAATACCGGATTTACGGCGTTTTGCATCATAGTCTGTACCTGTGAAGTGGTACCAGTGCCAGTGGAAGTCATTGTAGGTATCTTGGCGACCATCGAAGGTAAAGCTAGTCCATCCATTGATAGTGAAGGGTTCTCCAAGCTCCACTGTACGGTCTACAGGGTCCACTTCGATAACCTGAAAGGCTTCCATGTGATCGGCTGCAGCCTTGTGATTGAGCACCACATCAGCCATAGGTTGAATTCCCTGTGCTTTTAGAGCTTGAATGGCTTGAAGATAGTCTTCTTTAAAACCATACTTGGTGCGGACAGTCCCTTTTTGGTTAAACTCTCCAAGGTCAAATAAGTCATAGACCCCATAGCCTACATCTTTTTCGTTGGTGGCCTTGAAGGCTGGTGGCATCCAGACGTGACTAATTCCCAGATGAGCTAGGTGTGGAGCATCTTCAGCCAGACGCGTCCAGTGCTGGCCGTCGTGGGGCAGATACCATTCAAAGTATTGCATGAGTGTTTGATTTTGCATTGTTTTTCCTCTTACTTGTCAATCTTGTTCTTTATTCTATCATAAAGTATCTCTTAACGCAAACGTTTGCGTAAAATAGAAGAAAACTATTTTAACGATTTAAGATAAAGTATTGATTTTTTTGTATCAAAGTGCTAGTATAATAGTATGTAATATAGATAAAGATAGGAGTCATCCCATGATTGAATTTCAAAATGTTAGTAAGTTGTATGGTGATAAAGAGGCCTTGAGCAATCTCAATTTGCAGATTGAAAATGGGGAGATTATGGGCTTGATTGGCCATAATGGGGCTGGAAAATCGACCACTATAAAATCTTTAGTCAGTATCATTTCGCCTAGCAGTGGTCGTATTTTGGTAGACGGTCAGGATTTATCGGAAAATCGCTTGGCTATTAAACGAAAGATTGGCTATGTAGCAGACTCGCCTGACTTATTTTTACGCTTAACAGCCAATGAATTTTGGGAATTGATTGCTTCATCCTATGATTTGAGCAGCTCTGACTTGGAAGCTAGTCTAGCTAGGCTATTGAACGTTTTTGATTTTGCTGAAAACCGCTATCAGGTCATTGAAACCCTTTCTCACGGAATGCGTCAGAAAGTCTTTGTCATCGGGGCACTCTTGTCCGATCCCGATATTTGGGTCTTGGACGAACCCTTGACTGGTTTGGATCCCCAGGCTGCTTTTGATTTGAAGCAAATGATGAAGGAACATGCACAAAAAGGCAAGACGGTCTTGTTTTCAACCCATGTCCTAGAGGTGGCCGAGCAAGTCTGTGATCGGATTGCCATTTTGAAAAAGGGGCATTTGATTTATTGTGGTAGTGTGGAGGATTTGAGAAAAGACCACCCAGACCAGTCTTTGGAAAGTATCTACCTTAGACTTGCTGGTAGAAAAGAGGAGGTTACAGATGCGTCTC
Source organism: bacterium (assembly GCA_905221185.1). Lineage (GTDB taxonomy): Bacteria > Bacillota > Bacilli > Lactobacillales > Streptococcaceae > Streptococcus. The sequence continues at coordinate 2,522 of CAJNCE010000010.1, forward strand.
AAAGTCATTAAAAAATTAGTGGATATCAATATCCTCTATTCATCTCAAGAAGCTAATCTGGCTAACCTACGAAAGAAGCAAGCTAAAAATCCTGGGAAAAAAGTAAATGTTTCCGCTAGAGTCCTAGGTTCTTACATTTTTTCCAGTCTCTTGATGCTCATCATGTTTATAAATATAGCCTTTCGTTTTCCTTTTGAGGAAATGCCCAGCCTTTTTAGTACGATGGTTGCTATTTTACTGGTGCTGGCCTTTTCAACTTCTTTCACTGCATTTTACAATGTCTTTTATGAGAGTAAGGACTTGGTATCGTATAGGCCCTATGCCTTTAAAGAATCAGAGATTATAATTGCTAAAGGACTGTCTGTTCTCTTGCCAGCTCTAACTGGAATTGTACCAATCCTAGCTTATTTTCTGGTCCTCTACATTAGGCTAGCACCTTCTCTTTGGCTGGGCTTGCCTTTGATGCTACTGTCTTTATCCTTATTATTTGTCTCTGTTACTTTAGTGATGGTAGTGGCAGTGCATTTCTTGGCTCAAACTGCACTTTTTAGAAAGTATCAGTCTATTTTTGCGAATGTGATGATTGGGATTGGAGTTCTCATACCTTTAATATTTGTCTTCTTTCTACAGTCGACTTCTGGAAGTATTGTTGACAGAGTTATAGATATTCCATTTCTCCTTTACCCTATTCATCTCTTTTACAAAATAGCAGTGGAGCCTTTTTCGATAGAATCCATCCTAGGCCTGCTCGCTTGGATTGCTCTAACTCTTTTCTTGCTTTACCTGACCAAAAAGAAGGTTTTTCCTCGTTTTTATGATGTGATCCTACGTAATAGTGAGGAGAAGGTCAAGAAAGAACGTCGCAGCAAGGAAAGGATTTCAACTACTAAAAAGGGCTTTTTCCGTATGGTTTTACGCTACCACCTCACCCTCTTGGGACAAGGGACTGGCGTGATTACAGTGCTTTTTACAAGTGCTTTCCTTCCTTATCTCATGATGATCGGTTTGATTTCCAAAATCCGAGATTCTCAGATAGTTCCGGACATTCATCCTTCATACTGGTTACCCTTGTTTTTTATAGGTCTCTTTCTAGCCGTTGTCAATAACAATATCACCAGCCTGCATTCAATTGCCTTATCCTTGGAGAGGGAAAATGTTGATTTTCTTAAGAGTTTGCCCTTTGACTTTGCTCGTTATGTGAAAGTGAAATTTTGGATTATCTTTGCTGTCCAGTCCTTTTTACCAGTTCTGACTTTACTTGGTCTTTCTCTATATCTAGGCTTGCCCATCCTTTCGATGATTTACCTTCTTGTAGTCTGGACCCTTGCCAGTGTCATCCTTTCTTGCCACCATTACTTTAAGGACGTTAAAAATCTGTCAACCAATTGGAGTAACATTACGGATCTGGTGAACCGTTCAAATCGTATAGTAGCAATAGTTTTACTCTTAATTTATAGTGTTATCTTAATGATTTTAGTCATAGCAAGTTTGTTCTTGGTTCAGTCTCTCTCCCCTGTCCTTGCCATCAGCTTGGGAGTAGGAGTTCTTATCCTCCTGCTTGGTCTTGCTATTTTTGGCTATCGTTACTATCTGTCACGCATATTGACAGAAATAGAAAAAAGATGAGATAGATGGTTACTATCTTGATAAATTTCATTTGACAAAACACTTTCAAAGTTTGTTAAAATGTGGTTGTAAATTATTAAGATTGGTAATAAAAAAATATAGGGAGGAATGTTTTGAATAAGAAATATAATATAGTTCTGGTATTGTTATTTATAGTTTATTTATTTGGATATTTTTCAATTTCAAAAACATTAATTCCCATAATGTGTGTGATTCAAGTATTTTTGATAGAACATATATTTAGAGTTCGGAATAGGATTATGCAGATAGGTGAAATGATAATTATTGTTGCTTCTATAATATTATTTATTGATAGTATATTTGGTTTGTAACAAAAGGCTTTTCTATAAAATCAAATTTTCCAGATACCTGCTGAAACTGATTTATCTTCTCATCTATCTTCGTCACTAAACTTGACAGCCACATATTACTGATACACCTCTCTACTTACAATCTTAAAGTTAAATTGAGGTTAGTTTCCTAGTTTGCTCTTTGATTTTCATTGATAAAAAGAAATGCTCTTCTAAGACGGAAGAGCATTTTTTATTGTGATTTTGATTCGGTTTCTGCCGATTCTGGGTGGAGTTCTTGGTAACTTGGTGCCTTGAAAAGGTCAGTACTGGTTTTGCCTTGCCGTTGGCTAAAGAGGCTCGTTGACTGACTTCCTTTTTCCTGCTCAATCTTTTGCAGAATGGGTAAGGAATTGAGGTAAGAAATACTTTCTGTATCAACTTTTCCAAGATGATCTGCTTGGTAGAAACGGATCAAATCGCCAGTTTGAATCTGGTCACTGATTTTCAGCTGTTGGCTGGCTGCTTGACGAACGATTTCTAGTTCAGTCTGAGCTTGTTCATCAAGATTACTGATTTCAAGACCGCTCTCAGTATAGTAGGTTCGTCCGTCGTAGCTGGTATATTTTGGCGTGACGAAGGAATTTGCAGTTCGAAAGGCAACGATTTCTTGGTGATCTGGTGATAGGAGGTCTTGTCCGACTTGAAGGAAGGAATTGGACTCAATACCAAGGAGGTGTTCGAGAGTAGGTAAGATATCGACTTGTCCACCGTAGGTATTGATAATTTGCCCCTTTTCATAACCAGGCATGACCACCATAAAAGGCACTCGTTGTAACATGGCATTATCGTAATTCGACCAGTTTTCAGAAGTCTTGCCAATCAAAGGTGCCAGGTCAGGATTGCGGGAGTTGGAAATGCCATAATGGTCTCCGTAGATGACGATGATGGATTTCTCATAGAGGCCACTTTCTTTGAGATAGTCAAAGAAGGCCTTGATGGCACTGTCCAGATAGTTGGCTGTTTGAAAGTAGCCATTGATTGTTTCATCTTTGGTTTTGGCCAAGGGGAAACCAAGCTCATCGCCAGTCAGATTGCTAGCATAGGGATAGTGATTGGACACCGTGATATACTTGGCATAAAAAGGCTGCTGTAAATGCTCCAGATACTGAATAGAATCTTTCATCATGATTTTATCATTTAAACCATATTGGAAAGAATTGCTACTGTCTTGCTTGGTGAAGTAGGAAGCATCAAAGAAGTATTGGTATCCCCATTGTTTGTAGGTCGTATTTCGGTTCCAGAAGGTTCCAATATTACCGTGAAAGACAGCACTGGATTGGTAGCCATTTTTCGATAGGATAAAAGGCGCTGCCTGCTGGGTATTGGTACCACCGTAATTGACCATAAAGGAACCTTGGTCAAGTCCAAACAAACCAGTCTCCAGCATGGTTTCCGCATCTGAGGTCTTACCAGCCTTGACTTGGTTAAAGATATTCGAAAAGGCTAGGGTTGATTGCGAATGGTAGAGTGAATTAAGGAAGGGAGTGACTTCATGCTCAGTTCCATCTATGTTGAGTTTATAGTCAAGCAGGAATTGTTGGAAACTCTCCAAGTGGAGATAAATCACATTTTTCCCTTTAGCCAAGCCAAAATAGTCTGGATTGGGCTTAGCCGAATGTTCTTGAATATAATCTGTAATAGGTTGAAGGTCAGTCTCAGAGGCCTTGGCGCGTTCCTTGTTAGCGCTATAGGATTGGTTGGCACTATAACCTAAAAAGGCTGGCAAACTGAGGGCGCGAACAACATAATAATTCGAAAATCCTCGCGATAGGAGATCTGGACGCTCAATTTCAGCCAAGAAAAGATTAGCCGAAAAGAGCAGGGCTGAGAGTGCAGTGATGGCAACACTGGAGCGGAATTTGAAAGGTCTCCTATCTAAATGAATGAATTTTTTAAAGAAAAGGAAAGCCATCAGTGGGAAATCCATAAAATAGATGAAATCCCAAGGACGCAGTAACTCTAGTTCTGCAGTGCCGACAGACACCTTGCTGACCACCTTCATGGTATTAGCCGTGATAAAGTCGCTAAATTCTCGATAGTAAAAGACATTGGAATAAAGCCAAATGAATAAAAGGCTATAAATAGCTATACTCAGGCCATAAAAGACCTTGGTTGACCGAGCGTAGAGGGCTAGAGCCAGCAGGAGTAGCCCCAAGGGAAGGGGATTGAAAAAGGCGATAAAGGCAAGGTAATTTCCCTGCAATTTGCCCACTTGAATATCTAAGTTAAAGTCAACGGTATAGGCTAATAAGGTTTTGAGCCAATAGAGGATTAAAAGGGTTAGGACAAAACCCAGTCTGGTACCGATGGCTTTTTGGATTTTGTTAAAATTGCTTTTCACACATTTTACTTCCTAATTTTTTATTAGTATTAGTATACCATTTTTTAAAAGAAGAGTAAAAAAGCAAGGGTAGTTTCTTTTTTGAGAATTGTCTAAAAGTTTGATATAATGGTAGTTATGAATAGAATAAGAGTTAGCAAAAGGGTTGAAAAGAAGCTCGCCAAAGGTCTGGTTTTACTAGAAGCCAGTGATCTTGAGAATGTCAATCTTAAGGATCAGGAAGTAGAAGTGCAGAGTCAGGAAGGAAACTTTCTTGGGACTGCCTACCTTTCTCAGCAAAACAAGGGCTTGGGCTGGTTTATCAGCAAGGACAAGGTGACCTTCAATCAAGCTTTCTTTGAAACGCTATTTAGACAAGCAAAAGAAAAGAGGAAAGCCTACTATCAAGATGATTTAACAACTGCCTTTCGTCTCTTCAACCAAGAGGGAGATGGCTTTGGCGGTCTGACAGTGGATCTTTATGGCGACTATGCTGTCTTTTCTTGGTATAACTCTTATGTTTATCAGATTCGTCAGACCATCTCAGAAGCCTTTAGACAGGTTTTTCCTGAGATTTTAGGGACCTATGAGAAGATCCGCTTTAAGGGGCTAGACTACGAATCTGCCCATGTTTATGGTCAAGAAGCACCTGACTTTTTCACTGTTCTGGAAAATGGTGTCTTGTATCAGGTCTTCATGAATGATGGCTTGATGACAGGGATTTTCCTAGACCAGCATGAGGTTCGTGGTAGTCTAGTTGACGGCTTGGCTATGGGCAAATCCTTGCTCAATATGTTTTCCTATACAGCAGCCTTTTCAGTAGCTGCGGCCATGGGAGGAGCAAGTCAGACAACTTCTGTTGATCTAGCCAAACGTTCACGAGAATTGTCTCAAGCGCATTTTCAGGCTAATGGGCTCAGCACAGACGACCATCGTTTTATAGTCATGGATGTCTTTGAGTATTTCAAGTATGCCAAACGAAAAGGCTTGACCTATGATGTGATTGTCCTAGATCCGCCTAGCTTTGCTCGGAACAAAAAACAGACCTTCTCTGTGGCCAAGGATTATCACAAGTTGATTTCCCAGAGTCTGGAGATTTTAAATCCGGGAGGGATTATCATTGCCAGTACCAATGCTGCCAATGTTTCCCGTCAGAAATTTACAGAACAAATTGATAAAGGCTTTGCAGGAAGAAGTTACCAGATTTTAAATAAATATGGTCTTCCAGCAGATTTCGCCTATAATAAAAAAGATGAAAGTAGTAATTACCTCAAGGTGATTAGTATGAAGGTTAGTAAATGAAATTAATCGTTTCAGTAATGCCAAGAAGTTTAGAGGAGGCCCAGGCTCTGGATGCTACGAGGTATCAGGATGCTGATATCATTGAATGGCGTGCGGACTATCTGCCTAAAGAAGCGATTTTGCAGGTGGCTCCAGCTATTTTTGAAAAATTCGCAGGTCGCGAGTTGGTTTTCACTCTGAGAACTCGTGCTGAAGGGGGAGAAATTGACCTTTCTCCAGAAGAATATATCCATCTCATCAAGGAAGTGGCGCAACTCTATCAACCAGACTATATTGATTTTGAGTACTATAGCTATAAGGATGTTTTTGAGGAAATGCTGGACTTCCCAAATCTCGTTTTGAGTTACCACAATTTCCAAGAAACACCTGAAAATATGATGGAAATCTTGTCAGAGTTGACGAGCCTAAATCCAAAACTTGTTAAGGTTGCGGCTATGGCTCACACGGAGCAGGATGTCTTAGATTTGATGAACTATACACGAGGCTTTAAAACTCTTAATCCTGAACAGGAATATGTGACGATTTCTATGGGCAAGGTGGGCAAGGTATCTCGTATCACTGCGGATGTGACGGGTTCTAGCTGGTCCTTTGCCAGTCTAGATGAGGCTAGTGCTCCTGGTCAGATTTCTCTAGCTAGCATGAAAAAAATCAGGGAGATTTTGGATGAAGCTTGATGGCTATACACGTTTAGCTGCAGTTGTTGCCAATCCTATTAAGCATTCTATTTCGCCCTTTATCCACAATAGGGCCTTTGAGGCGACAGCTACCAACGGTGCTTATGTAGCTTGGGAGATTGAAGCGAGTGACTTGGCAGAAACAGTGGCCAATATTCGTCGCTACCAGATGTTTGGCATCAACCTGTCCATGCCCTATAAGGAGCAAGTGATTCCTTATTTGGATGAGCTGAGTGACGAAGCGCGCTTGATTGGTGCGGTCAATACGGTTGTCAATCATAATGGCACTTTAATTGGATATAATACAGATGGCAAGGGATTTTTTAAGAGCTTGCCTTCTTTTACAATTACAGGTAAGAAGATGACCTTGCTGGGTGCAGGTGGTGCGGCCAAGTCCATTCTGGCGCAAGCTATTTTGGACGGCGTCAGTCAGATTTCGGTCTTTGTTCGTTCAGTTTCTATGGAAAAAACAAGACCTTACCTAGACAAGTTACAGAAGCAAACAGGCTTTAAAGTGGACTTGTATGCTTTAGAAGATGTTTCTGAACTGCAAGCAAGGATTGCCGAGTCGGATTTACTGGTCAATGCCACTAGTGTTGGGATGGATGGCCAATCCTCTCCACTTCCTGAAAGCATCAATTTACCAGAAACTATCTTGGTGGCAGATATTATTTACCAACCCTTTGAAACGCCATTTTTGAAATGGGCTAGAAGTCAGGGCAATCAAGCGGTCAATGGTCTGGGAATGTTGCTCTATCAAGCTGCAGAAGCTTTTCAACTGTGGACAGGAAAGGAAATGCCAACAGAAGAGATTTGGCAGTCCTTAACAGAAAAATACCAATAAAGAAAGGGAGATTCTCCTATGAAAATCAGAATCGATATTTCTCATCATCCTTATGATATTCAGATTGAAAAAGGTTGTCTGGCTCAGGCTGGTCAATGGTTGCGAGAACTCTGGCAACCACAAAAGGTAGTCATTGTGACAGATAACCATGTAGCCTCTCTCTATGCAGAGAAGGTCAAACTCAGCCTAGAAGATGCTGGTTTTCAGGTAGCTGTTTTTGACTTTTTAGAAGGAGAAGAAAGAAAGAATTTAACCACTGTCCAGAAAGTTTATGAATTTCTAGTCAAGCAAGGTCTAACTCGTAGCGATGGAATCGTGGCTCTTGGTGGTGGTGTCGTTGGAGACCTGGCTGGTTTTGTAGCCTCTACCTATATGCGGGGCATTCACTTTGTTCAGATTCCGACCAGCTTGACAGCTCAGGTGGATTCTTCTATCGGTGGAAAGACAGGGGTTAACACTCCATTTGCTAAGAATATGGTGGGGACTTTTGCCCAACCAGATGGGATTTTGATTGACCCGCTTGTCCTTGAAACACTCGGGAAAAGAGAGCTGATTGAAGGGATGGGAGAGGTCATCAAGTACGGCTTGATTGAGGACCCAGAACTGTGGGCTCTCTTGACGGAGCTGGATGGCTCTGTAGAGAGCATTCTGGAACATGCAGAGACCTTGATTGAACATTCTTGTCAGGTCAAGCGCAAGATGGTAGTTGAGGATGAGCTGGACAACGGTGTTCGCCTTTACCTCAATTTTGGCCACACCATTGGTCATGCCATTGAAGCGACTGCCGGTTATGGCAAAGTCATGCATGGTGAGGCTGTGGCCATGGGCATGGTACAGATTTCCAAGGTTGCTGAGGAAAAGGGACTCATGCCAGCTGGCATTACCCAATCTATCACAGAGATGTGTCAGAAATTTGGACTACCTGTTGACTATGAAAACTGGGATGTTGACAAGCTTTATCAGGCTTTGACTCATGATAAGAAAGCGCGTGGCAACACCTTGAAATTGGTCTTGGTGCCAGAGCTTGGTTCAGCGACCATTCACCCAGTTTCTCTGGAAGAGATGAAAGACTACTTGGTAAAATAAGGAGAGTGTATGAGATATTTAACTGCAGGAGAATCACACGGCCCCCGTCTGACGGCTATCATTGAAGGAATTCCAGCTGGACTTCCTTTGACAGCTGAGGATATTAATGGAGACCTCAAACGCCGTCAGGGTGGCTACGGTCGTGGTGGCCGTATGAAGATTGAGAGTGACCAGGTTGTCTTTACATCGGGCGTTCGCCATGGGAAAACGACAGGGGCTCCCATTACCATGGATGTCATCAATAAGGACCACCAAAAATGGCTGGACATTATGTCTGCAGAAGACATTGAAGAACGCCTTAAAAGCAAGCGAAAAATCACCCATCCACGTCCCGGTCATGCCGATTTGGTAGGGGGCATCAAGTACCGTTTTGATGATTTGCGAAATTCTTTGGAACGTTCGTCAGCTCGTGAAACCACTATGCGAGTAGCAGTTGGAGCAGTAGCTAAACGCCTCTTGGCTGAACTGGATATGGAGATTGCCAACCATGTCGTGGTCTTTGGTGGCAAGGAAATCGATGTACCTGAAAATCTGACAGTTGCGGAGATTAAGGAAAGAGCTGCCCAGTCTGAAGTTTCTATTGTCAACCAAGAACGAGAACAGGAAATCAAGGACTATATTGACCAAATCAAACGTGACGGTGATACCATCGGAGGAGTTGTGGAGACAGTCGTCGGAGGTGTTCCAGTTGGCCTCGGTTCTTATGTTCAATGGGACAGAAAATTGGATGCGCGATTGGCTCAGGCAGTTGTCTCTATCAATGCCTTTAAAGGGGTGGAATTTGGTCTTGGATTTGAAGCTGGTTACCGCAAAGGAAGCCAAGTCATGGATGAAATTCTCTGGTCTAAAGAAGACGGCTATACTCGCCGTACTAACAATCTAGGGGGCTTTGAAGGTGGTATGACCAATGGGCAACCTATCGTTGTTCGTGGAGTTATGAAGCCCATTCCTACTCTCTACAAACCACTTATGAGTGTGGATATCGAAACCCACGAACCCTACAAGGCAACCGTGGAGAGAAGTGATCCGACCGCCCTTCCAGCTGCAGGAGTGGTTATGGAAGCTGTTGTGGCAACGGTTCTAGCACAAGAAATCCTTGAAAAATTCTCATCAGACAATCTTGAGGAATTAAAAGAAACAGTAGCCAAACACCGAGACTATACAAAGAACTATTAAGGAGTTCCTATGGCAAAAACAATCTATATCGCAGGTCTTGGTTTGATTGGTGCCTCTATGGCACTTGGTATCAAACGTGATCATCCAGATTATGAAATTTTAGGTTATAATCGCAGTCAAGCTTCGAGAGATATCGCCTTGAAAGAAGGCATGATTGACCGTGCAACAGATGATTTTGCCAGTTTTGCTCCTTTGGCAGATATCATCATCCTAAGTTTGCCAATCAAACAAACCATTGCTTTCATTAAGGAGTTGGCCGACTTGGACTTGAAAGAAGGAGTGATTATCTCGGATGCGGGCTCAACCAAGTCATCCATCGTAGATGCGACGGAGCAGTATTTTGCTGGCAAGCCTGTTCGTTTTGTCGGGGCCCATCCCATGGCTGGTAGCCACAAGACAGGGGCTGCTTCTGCGGATGTTAATCTCTTTGAAAATGCCTACTATATCTTCACACCTTCAAGCCTGACAAGTCCTGATACACTTGAGGAAATGAAGGCTCTGCTTTCAGGCCTTCATGCTCGTTTTATCGAGATTGATGCCAAGGAGCATGATCGGGTGACTTCTCAGATTAGCCATTTTCCTCATATTCTGGCTTCTAGTCTCATGGAGCAGACTGCGGTTTATGCTCAAGAACATGAGATGGCAAGGCGCTTTGCGGCCGGTGGTTTTCGAGATATGACCCGAATTGCGGAAAGCGAGCCGGGCATGTGGACTTCTATTCTCTTGTCTAATCGTGAAACTATTCTGGATCGAATTGAGGATTTCAAGGAGCGCTTAGATGAGGTTGGACAAGCCATCAGCAAGGGAGATGAAGAGCAAATTTGGAACTTTTTCAATCAGGCGCGTGAGCAACGTCAGGCCATGGAAATCCATAAACGTGGCGGTGTGGACAGTTCTTACGATCTCTACGTTGATGTTCCCGATGAAGAAGATGTCATCTTGCGAATTTTGGAACTGCTACGTGGAACTTCTTTGGTTAACATCCACATCAACGAGGAAAACCGTGAGGATATTCACGGGATCCTACAAATTTCATTTAAAAATGCTCAAGACTTAGAACGAGCCGAGCACCTCATAACAGAAAATACCGACTACACAGTCGTTGTCAAATAAGGAGAAAATCATGTCAAATATTTACGATAGTGCAAACGAACTCAGTCGCGGTCTACGCGAATTGCCAGAATACAAGGCTGTTAAAGCAGCTAAAGATGCGATTTCGGCAGATGCTGAGGCAAGCAAAATCTTTACAGAATATGTTGCCTTCCAAGAGGAAATTCAAAAACTAGCACAGACAGGTCAAATGCCAGATGCGTCCTTCCGAGCTAAAATGGAAGGCTTTGGAAAGCAGATTCAGGGGAACAGCCTCTTGTCTGAATTCTTTACCAAGCAACAACAATTGGCAATTTACCTTTCTGACATTGAAAAAATTGTTTTTGAACCAGTTTCAGAATTGCTAAAATAAGAAAATAACTATCATAAAGTCAGGAATTTTTAAGGAATTTCTGGCTTTTTATGATAAAATAAGTAAAAGTATTGCAAGTATGAGGTCCAGTATGAAACTAAAAACAAACATTCGCCACCTACATGGCAGTATCCGCGTTCCAGGTGATAAGTCTATCAGCCACCGTTCCATTATTTTTGGAAGTTTGGCTGAGGGTGAGACCAAGGTTTATGATATTCTGCGAGGGGAAGACGTTCTTTCGACTATGCAGGTTTTTCGTGACCTTGGTGTTGAGATTGAGGATAAAGATGGGGTTATTACCATTCAAGGTGTGGGCATGGATGGCTTAAAAGCTCCACAGAATGCCCTTGATATGGGAAATTCTGGAACCTCGATTCGCCTGATTTCAGGTGTCCTTGCTGGCGCAGACTTCGAAGTAGAAATGTTCGGAGACGATAGTCTTTCCAAACGTCCTATGGACCGTGTGACTATTCCATTGAAAAAAATGGGTGTCAGCATTTCAGGGCAAACTGAGCGAGACCTGCCTCCTTTGCGTTTGAAAGGGATGAAAACCCTAACACCTATTCATTATGAGTTGCCAATCGCCTCTGCCCAAGTCAAGTCCTCCTTGATCTTTGCAGCCTTGCAGGCTCAGGGTCAGTCAGTGATTATCGAAAAAGAATGCACCCGTAATCATACTGAAGATATGTTACAACAATTTGGTGGTCATTTAAGTGTGGACGGCAAGAAAATCACAGTCCAAGGGCCACAAAAATTGACAGGACAAAAGGTGGTCGTGCCAGGAGATATTTCCAGTGCAGCCTTTTGGTTGGCCGCAGGTTTGATTGTTCCAAACTCTCGTGTAGTGCTGCAGAATGTGGGCATTAATGAAACGCGCACCGGTATTATCGATGTCATTCGTGCCATGGGTGGAAAATTGGAAATGACAGAAATCGATCCAGTCGCTAAATCTGCTACCTTAACTGTTGAGTCTTCAGACCTCAAAGGAACAGAGATTGGTGGTGCTTTGATTCCACGTTTGATTGATGAATTGCCCATTATCGCTCTTCTGGCGACACAAGCCCAAGGTGTAACAGTCATTAAGGATGCTGAGGAGCTCAAGGTCAAGGAAACAGACCGCATTCAGGTGGTAGCAGACGCCTTAAATAGCATGGGGGCGGATATCACTCCTACAGCAGATGGGATGATTATCAAAGGCAAATCAGCCCTTCACGGCGCTAGAGTCAATACGTTTGGTGACCATCGTATCGGTATGATGACGGCTATCGCAGCTCTATTGGTTGCAGATGGAGAGGTGGAGCTTGACCGTGCAGAAGCCATCAATACCAGCTACCCTAGCTTCTTTGATGATTTGGAGAACTTGATTCATGGCTAAGGTATTACTAGGATTTATGGGTGCTGGGAAATCGACTATTGCAAGAGGCTTGGACCCTAATTACCTTGATATGGATGCTCTGATAGAGAAGCGTTTAGGTATGTCCATTGCGAATTTTTTCGCTGAAAAGGGAGAAGTGGCCTTTCGTCAGATAGAATCAGAAGTCCTAGCTGAGTTACTACAAGGAGACCAAGTTGTGTCAACTGGTGGAGGAGTAGTCATTTCTGAACGAAATCGTGACTTACTCAAGACTAATCCGGATAATATCTACCTGAAAGCCGATTTTGAAACCCTCTACCAACGCATAGCAGCTGATAAGGAAAATCAGCGCCCGCTTTTTCTAAATAATAGTAAGGAAAAACTAGCAGCTATTTTTCAAGAAAGACAGGTCTGGTATGAGGAAATTGCCAGTCGGATTTTGGATGTGACCAAGCTAAGCCCAGAGGAAATTATAGAGGAACTGAGATGAAAATTGCTTATCTAGGTCCCAAGGGATCATTTTCACACCATGTTGTGCAGACAGCTTTTCCTCATGAGGAATTGCAAGCCTTTGCCAATATTACAGACGTAATCAAGGCCTATGAACAAGGCTTGGTGGACTATTCTGTGGTGCCAGTTGAAAATTCTATCGAGGGTAGTGTTCATGAAACTTTGGACTACCTTTTTCATCAGGCTCGCATTCAAGCAGTAGCAGAAATCGTTCAACCCATTCATCAGCAGTTGATGGTGGTCCCAGGTCACACTAAGATTGAAAAGATTTTTTCTCATCCACAGGCTTTGGCGCAAGGAAAGAAATTCATCGATGAAGAGTATCCAGATGCTCAAATTGAGGTGACAGCCAGTACAGCCTATGCTGCCCGCTTTATTTCCGAACATCCAGACCAGCCTTATGCAGCTATTGCCCCTAGAAGTTCTGCCGAAGAATATGGCTTGGAACTGATTGCTGAGGATATTCAGGAAATGGAAGCCAATTTCACACGTTTTTGGGTTCTGGGAGCTGAAGGTGCAGCTATTCCCTTGCAAGCACAAACTGAAAAAATGAGTTTGGCCTTGACCTTACCGGACAATCTTCCCGGCGCACTTTACAAGGCCCTTTCAACTTTTGCTTGGCGAGGAATTGACCTGACAAAAATTGAAAGTCGTCCACTCAAGACAGCACTGGGTGAATACTTTTTCATTATCGATGTAGACTATACTGATAAGGACCTGGTCCACTTTGCCCAAAAAGAATTAGAAGCCATCGGAATCCAGTATAAGGTTCTGGGTGCCTATCCTATTTATCCAATATCAGACCATGGAAAGGAGAGAAGATGAGTAAAGAAAATCCCTTAAGCCATCATGAGCAGTTGCGTTATGACTATCTACTTAAGAATATTCACTACCTCAATGAGCGAGAGAAAAAAGAGTTTGCTTACTTGCAAGATAAATTAAGTAGGGCAAGTAGTGACGTTACCTCAGAAAGTCAAGAATTGACCGAGGATTATGGAAAGACAAATGCTAACGCTTCAATTCTTTCTTATAATAGTCGTAGTCGTTCTGAGAGATACCAGAAGATCAATTCTCTTCCAAAGAAAAAGACTAAAAAGCGGAAGCTACGGTGGGGGCGTATTTTCGCAGGTTTACTGGCTATCTTAGCTTGTGTAGCGCTTGGTATGATTTTTATGTTCTTAAAAGGTTATACCAATGCTAATCCAGATAAAAATACGAATGCCCGGGCAGCTCAAGTAGAAGTCTTTAATGGTCAGGATACCAGAGATGGTGTTAATATTTTGATCATGGGTACAGATGGGCGAATTGGTCAAAATAGTGCTGAGACGCGGACTGACTCTATTATGGTATTGAATGTCGGAGGTTCAGATAAGAAAATTAAGTTAGTCAGTTTCATGCGTGATAATTTGGTCTATATAGATGGTTATAGTCAAGTGATTAACGGTAGAAAACAGACGGATAACAAGTTAAATGTAGCCTATGAACTAGGGGAACAAGAAGGGCAAAAAGGGGCAGAAATGGTTCGTCAAGTCTTGAAGGATAATTTTGACTTGGACATTAAGTACTATGCCTTGGTCGATTTTCAGGCCTTTGCCACAGCGATTGATACGCTTTTCCCTGATGGGGTGACGATTGATGCTCAATTTTCAACATTGAATGGGCGTCCACTAACAGAAGCTACAGTCGGAGATGATTTACATGCGACTGAGACTGAGTCTCCAACCCAGACTATTAAAGTCGGAAAACAGCAGATGAATGGTTCGACCTTGCTCAATTATGCTCGTTTCCGTGATGATGATGAGGCGGATTATGGCCGTACAAAAAGACAGCAGCAAGTGCTGACAGCTGTTCTTCAGCAAATCAAAGATCCCACCAAGCTCTTTACAGGCTCAGAGGCACTTGGCAAGGTCTTCGGAATGACCTCAACGAATGTTCCTTATACCTTCCTGTTAACAAATGGCTTGTCTTTCCTAGACGGAGCTCAAAATGGTATTGAAAAATTGACGATTCCAGAACTTGGTGATTGGGTAGATGCCTATGATGTTTATGGAGGCTTGGGCTTGCTTGTCGATCAAAACAAATATCAGAATAAATTGTCTCAGATGAGCTTGAGATAAGATAATACTCAATGAAAATCAAAGTGCAAACTAGGAAGCTAGCCGCAGGCTGCTCAAAACACTGTTTTGGGGTTGTGGATAGAACTGACGAAGTCAGTAACCATACATACGGCAAGGTGAAGCTGACGTGGTTTGAAGAGATTTTCGAAGAGTATAAGACAGAAAAATCAAAGTTTGATAGCTATTTATCTAGCAGTCAGGCTTTGATTTTTTACAGTCTACAATAGATTTTCATCCCTTATTTGTGGTATAATGAAACGATACGATAGAAAGAATAATGAACAATATGACTGATTTAAAAGCAATTCAGGCTCGTAGTCTGGAGATGGCTGAATATTTTGTGGGTTTTTGCAAGGAACATGATTTGCTCTGTTATCTCTGTGGAGGAGGTGCTATTGGTGCCCTTCGAAACAAGGGGTTTATTCCTTGGGACGACGACCTAGACTTTTTTATGCCTCGTAAAGATTATGAGAAATTAGCAGAATTATGGCCTCGCTATGCAGATGAGCGTTATTTCTTGTCAAAGAGTCACAAGGATTTTGTCGATCGCAACCTTTTTATTACCATTCGTGACAAGGAAACGACCTGTATCAAACCTTACCAGCAGGATTTAGATTTGCCACATGGTTTGGCCTTGGATGTGTTACCTTTGGATTATTATCCGAAAAATCCAGCTGAGCGGAAGAAACAGGTTCGCTGGGCCTTGATTTATTCACTCTTTTGTGCCCAAACTGTTCCAGAAAAACATGGTGCACTTATGAAATGGGGAAGTCGCATCTTACTGGGCATGACGCCAAAATCTCTCCGTTATCGCATTTGGAAAAAAGCTGAGAAAGAAATGACCAAATATGGTTTGGCTGAGAGCGATGGTATTACAGAATTATGCTCAGGTCCAGGTTACATGAGAAACAAGTACCCAATCGAATCTTTTGAAGACAATCTTTTCTTGCCATTTGAAGGAACTGAGATGCCTATTCCAGTTGGCTATGATGCTTATCTCAGCACTGCTTTTGGGAATTATATGACTCCTCCGCCAGTAGATAAACAGGTACCGCATCATGATGCTGTCATCGCTGATATGGATAAGTCTTATACAGAATACAAGGGAGAATATGGTGGCTAAGAAAAAAATCTTATTTTTTATGTGGTCTTTTTCTCTCGGAGGTGGAGCAGAGAAGATTTTATCTACCATTGTTTCAAATCTGGATCCAGAAAAGTATGATATTGATATTCTTGAAATGGAGCATTTTGACAAGGGATATGAATCTGTTCCGAAACATGTACGAATTTTAAAATCTCTTCAGGATTATCGCCAAGCCAGATGGTTACGAGCTCTTTTGTGGAGAATGAGAATTTATTTTCCAAGACTGACTCGGCGTTTGCTTGTGAAAGATGACTATGATGTTGAAGTTTCCTTTACCATTATGAATCCACCACTGTTGTTCTCTAAAAGAAAAGAAGTCAAGAAAATCTCTTGGATTCATGGAAGTATTGAAGAATTTCTTAAGGATAGCTCAAAAAGGGAATCACATAGACGCCAGTTGGATGCTGCGGATACTATTGTAGGGATCTCAAAAAAGACCAGCCATTCTATCAAGGAAGTCTACCCAGATTATGCTTCAAAATTACAGACAGTCTACAATGGATATGATTTTCAGACTATTCTAGAAAAATCTCAAGAGAAGATCGATATCGAGATTGCGCCTCAAAGTATCTGTACTATCGGACGGATTGAGGAAAATAAGGGTTCTGACCGTGTAGTGGAAGTGATACGGTTATTGCACCAAGAGGGAAAAAACTATCATCTCTATTTTATCGGGGCTGGTGATATGGAAGAGGAACTGAAAAAACGAGTCAAAGAGTATGGGCTTGAGGACTATGTACATTTCCTTGGTTATCAAAAAAATCCTTATCAGTATTTATCTCAGACGAAAGTTCTCTTGTCTATGTCTAAGCAAGAAGGTTTTCCTGGAGTATATGTGGAAGCTTTGAGTCTGGGACTTCCTTTTGTCTCTACAGATGTTGGAGGGGCTGAGGAATTATCCCAAGAAGGACGATTTGGACAAATCATTGAGAGCAATCAAGAGGCAGCTCAGGCAATTACGAACTACATGACATCTGCTTCAAACTTCGATGTCGATGAGGCTAGCCAATTCATTCAACAATTTACAATTGCCAAACAAATCGAACAAGTAGAAAAACTATTAGAGGAGTAGCATGGAAACTGCATTAATTAGTGTGATTGTGCCAGTCTATAATGTGGCACAGTACCTAGAAAAATCGATAGCTTCCATTCAGAAGCAGACCTATCAAAATCTGGAAATCATTCTTGTTGATGATGGAGCAACGGATGAGAGTGGTCGCTTGTGTGATTCAATCGCTGAACAAGATGATAGGGTGTCAGTGCTTCATAAAAAGAATGAAGGCTTGTCACAAGCGCGAAATGATGGAATGAAGCAGGCTCATGGGGATTATCTGATTTTTATTGACTCAGATGATTATATCCATCCAGAAATGATTCAGAGCTTATATGAGCAAATAATTCAAGAAGATGCCGATGTTTCGAGCTGTGGTGTCATGAATGTCTATGCTAATGATGAAAGCCCACAGTCAGCCAATCAGGATGAGTATTTTGTCTGTGATTCTCAAACATTTCTAAGAGAATACTTCATAGGTGAAAAAATACCTGGGACGATTTGCAATAAGCTAATCAAGAGAGAGATTGCAACTGCCCTATCCTTTCCTAAGGGGTTGATTTACGAAGATGCTTATTATCATTTTGATTTAATCAAGTTGGCCAAGAAATATGTGGTTAATACCAAACCCTATTATTACTATTTCCATAGAGGGGATAGTATTACGACCAAGCCGTATGCAGAGAAGGATTTAGCCTATATTGATATCTATCAAAAGTTTTACAATGAAGTTGTGAAAAACTATCCTGACTTGAAAGAGGTTGCTTTTTTCAGATTGGCCTATGCCCACTTCTTCATTATGGATAAGATGTTACTAGATGATCAGTATAAAAAATTTGAAGCCTATTCTCAGATTCACCGATTTTTAAAAGGCCATGCCTTTGCTATTGCTAGGAATCCAATTTTTCGTAAGGGGAGAAGAATCAGTGCTTTGGCTCTATTCATAAACATTTCCTTATACCGATTCTTATTACTGAAAAATATTGAAAAATCTAAAAAATTACATTAGAACGGGGGTGAGCAAGTGATTGATGGAAAACGATTATTATTTAGTTTGACCATAGTCAGCTATGCCTTGACGCTAGTAAGTGGAATTGTCTATCTGTTTAATAATAATAATGTTAGCTTGCTTTCTACTTTATTGTTCTTACTGGTTAGTAGCTTAATTGCCTGCTGGAATGATATCAAGTATTACTTAATTCATTTTATTTTCTATTTAACCATTTTTGTCTTCCTAGTATCAAGACCAACCATTGATTATTTTAGGGATGGCGCTCTGGATACCTATCATCCGATAGCCTATCGCTTTGCCTTTATAGTCGTTATGGTTTCGATTCTGGGCTTGACCACAGGAGGCGTACTGGCTCGTTACTTCATAGCTAGGAAGAAAATAAAAGTACCAAAGATAGGAAATTCTCTAAAAGAGATTTATATCAAGCGTTTGCGCTTTGTATCACTGGGAGTTTTTCTTCTAACCTATCCTTTCTATTTTATTCGCTTATTTGAACGGCTCTTGTATCGTTTGCAGACTTCCTACTATGCCTACTATGCAAATTTTGAAAGTAAACTGCCTTATTTTACCTACATCTTGTCTACCTTTACGGTCTACGCAATGTGTATGTATCTGGCAACCAAGCCAAAAAAATTGCAGGCAACAGCAGTTCTTGTCTCCTTTATTGCAGCCAACACCATTCATTTGGCAATCGGGACACGAAATCCCTTTATTTTAAGTATTTTATTTGCTTTTGTTTATTACTTTATGAGGGAGCAAACTGAAAAGGGGAAATGGATTGGGTTTAAAGAAAAGTTAGCGATTTTTGTCGGTTCTCCTATTCTCATGTTAGCGATGGGAGTGCTCAATTATGTACGGGATAATGTCCAAGTTTCCCATACAGGTTTCTGGGATATCTTACTTGACTTTATCTATAAACAAGGGACTAGTTTTGGTGTTCTGGCTCGAGGTTTTCTATTTAACAGTAGCCTTCCTTACCGAGATTTCCGTAATTTTACTTTTGGTCCTGTTCTTGATTATTTTGCAAGAGGAAGTTTGGGGGCCATTTTCGGAGGAAAAGCCTTTGAACATACAACCAATAGTGTGGAGCTAGCTATTGATAGTAATAGTTATGCCCACAACCTGTCCTATCTTGTATTGAACAAGGAATATTTGAAAGGACATGGTATCGGAAGTAGCTATATCATGGAGTTGTATACAGACTATGGTATGATAGGGGTCTTTCTACTTAGTCTCTTGCTTGGTATGCTATTTATAGCCATGTTGCAAGTGGCCTATCGCTCTAGAACAATCCTATTTGCCTTGTCCTTACTCATCTTGAATAATCTATTCTTTATGCCAAGAAGTAGCTTTTCAGAAAGTTTCTTCAATCTATTTACAATGCAATTCTGGGGAATTGTTCTTGTGATTATATTTGTAGCAAAAATGCTTACAAAAGAGAACCAGTATCTACTAAACAAAGGAGAAAAAAATCATGTTTGAACATTATTCAGTAGCTGATTTGTTTGCAAATCTTTATAAAAAACGAAAAGCAAATATTTTAGCTCTTATCGCTTTATTTGCTCTCATTGCTGTACCATTCACAATTAAAGCAGTTAAGAATAAAAATACTGTCAAAGACACAACAAGTTATTCAACTTATCTTAGCTATAAAATTACTCCTCCAGAAGATTCAGCTAAAACGATTTTGAATCATCAAATTGGTGGTTATAGTGATTTCTACGGGAAATTGATTGATGGGAATTTGAATGGAGCTTATCTTTTCAATGATGTAGAACCGAGTGAACTGAAAAAAATTGCCAGTGAATTGGATACGACAGAAACAACCTTGAAAAATTCTACAAATGATTATTGGTGGAAAAAACTGACCGTCTACTATATGATTGACGATGCAGGGGTTGGTGTGAAAATTTTGACACCAAGTAAGGATGTCAATGACTTGTTAGAGCGAAAATTTGATGGATTGATTGAAAAATTTAAACATACTTATGCAAATGTGAAAATTGAAAAATTGGAAACCATTAACTCTAAAGAATTGAATGCAAACGGTGAGACAGCGCTTGGATTAAATGTGAAAAACTTGATTCTCCGTTTAGCTGTTATTGGAGTAGTCTGTGTGATTTTGGTTGTGATGGGAAATGTATTGGTTTATCTCTTTAATCCAACAATCAATAGAGCAGGTGATTTTTCTCAATATCAAATTGATTTTGTAACAGAGATCACAACAATTGCCAACCTAGCAGATGTCTTGTCATACAAAAATGCTGGACAAGAATTAACTATCGTTAGCTCCAATAAAGCTATCTTAGATAAATTGAAACAGAGTCAAGAGGCTTTAAAAGGAATGCATTTTGTAGATTTACAGGATGTACCATCTCTTTTGGAAAGAGATACAGTTCTTCTTGTTGAAGAGTATGGAGTGACTCGTTATAAGAAATTTGAACAAAGTCTTCAAATTCTTAGAAACTTAAATCGTTCTATCCTCGGTGTAGCAACCTTTAAATTATAAGCATTCTGATGTATCAGGTCTTCAAAGTCGGACAAGAGCCGATTTTGAAGGCTTTTTCTATTTGTTAGTAGAAATTTTCTTTTGGAGTCTCCTACAGAAAGCCCCTATGGAAAATCTAGCCTGATAGAGGAGCCTTCTTTTGATAAAATCGTAAAAATCTAGTATAATAGATAGAACTGAAAGTATGAGGTTACTAGCAATGAAAATGAAACAAATTAGTGATACTACTTTAAAAATCACGATGTCTTTAGAAGATTTGATGGATCGAGGAATGGAGATTGCTGACTTTCTTGTTCCTCAAGAAAAAACAGAAGAGTTCTTTTATGCTATCTTGGATGAGTTAGAAATGCCTGAGAGCTTTCTAGATACAGGCATGTTGAGCTTCCGTGTGACTCCAAAACCTGATAAGGTAGATGTCTTTGTGACCAAGTCAAAGATTGACCAAAATCTAGATTTTGAAGATTTATCAGATTTGCCAGACATGGAAGAATTAGCTCAAATGTCGCCAGATGAATTTATCAAAACCTTGGAAAAAAGCATCGCAGACAAAACTAAGGATGATATCGAAGCAATTCAATCTCTTGAGCAAGTTGAAGCTAAGGAAGAAGAGCAAGAGCAGGCTGAACAAGAAGTTGAAAGCAAGAAAGAGCCTTACATCTACTACATCCTTTCTTTTGCTAAGTTGGCTGACTTGGTAGCTTTTGCCAAGACAGTGACTTTTGAGATGGAAACTTCTGAACTCTACAAGATGAACGAGCGATATTATTTGACCATTTTAGTGGATATTGAAAACCATCCTAGTCCATATCCAGCTTGGCTGTTGGCCCGTATGCGCGAGTTTGCAGACGATAGTGATATCAGTCGCTCAGTTTTGCAAGAGTATGGTCAAGTCTTGATGAATCACGATGCTGTGCTAAATCTACAAAAGATTGGATAATCATTTCTGGAAAGTTATTTATAGTTTTTAAGAAGAGCGAATCGTTTGATTCGTTTTTTCTTTTTATACTGAAATAGTGATTTACTATAATAGGAATTTTCACAAAATTCTGTTATAATGGCTATATTAGAAAATTTCGAGGAGACAAACATGACAGTTAAAATTGCTTTACTAGGATTTGGTACCGTTGCAAGTGGTGTGCCTTTCCTCCTAAAGGAAAATGGAGAAAAAATCAATCAATCAGCACATTCAGAGATTGAAGTTGCTAAAGTATTGGTCAAGGATGAAGATGAAAAGAATCGCTTGCTTACAGCAGGGAATGACTTTAACTTTGTAACCAATGTGGATGATATTTTGTCAGACCAAGACATTACGATCGTAGTGGAATTGATGGGGCGTATCGAGCCTGCTAAGACCTTTATCACTCGTGCCTTGGAAGCTGGGAAACACGTTGTTACTGCCAACAAGGACCTTTTGGCTGTCCATGGCGCAGAGTTGTTAGAAATCGCTAAAGCTAACAAGGTAGCACTTTACTACGAAGCAGCAGTAGCTGGTGGGATTCCAATTCTTCGCACTCTAGCAAATTCCTTGGCTTCTGATAAAATCACTCGCGTATTGGGTGTAGTCAACGGAACTTCTAACTTCATGATGACCAAAATGGTGGAAGAAGGATGGTCTTACGATGATGCTCTTGCGGAAGCACAAAGACTTGGATTTGCAGAAAGTGACCCGACAAATGATGTTGATGGGATTGACGCAGCCTACAAGATGGTGATTTTGAGCCAATTTGCCTTTGGAATGAAGGTTGCCTTTGACGATGTAGCCCACAAGGGAATCCGCAACATCACACCAGAAGACGTAGCTGTGGCTCAAGACCTTGGATATGTAGTGAAATTGGTTGGTTCTATTGAGGAAACTCCTTCAGGTATTGCTGCAGAAGTGACTCCAACCTTCCTACCTAAAGCGCACCCACTCGCTAGTGTGAATGGTGTCATGAACGCTGTCTTTGTAGAATCTATCGGTATCGGTGAGTCTATGTACTACGGACCAGGTGCTGGTCAAAAACCAACTGCAACAAGTGTTGTGGCGGATATTGTCCGTATCGTTCGTCGCTTGAATGATGGAACCATTGGCAAAGACTTCAACGAATATAGCCGTGACTTGGTCTTGGCAAATCCAGAAGATGTCAAAGCAAATTACTACTTCTCAATCTTGGCTCCAGACTCAAAAGGTCAGGTCTTGAAATTGGCTGAAATCTTCAACGCTCAAGATATTTCCTTCAAGCAAATCCTCCAAGATGGCAAAGAAGATGACAAGGCGCGTGTTGTTATCATCACACACAAGATTAATAAAGCCCAGCTTGAAAATGTTTCAGCTGAATTGAAGAAGGTTTCAGAATTCGACCTCTTGAATACCTTCAAGGTGCTAGGAGAATAAGATGAAGATTATTGTACCTGCAACCAGTGCCAATATCGGGCCAGGATTTGACTCGGTCGGTGTAGCTGTAACCAAGTACCTTCAAATCGAGGTCTGTGAAGAACGAGATGAGTGGCTGATTGAACACCAGATTGGTAAATGGATTCCTCATGACGAGCGTAATCTCTTGCTCAAAATTGCCCTGCAAATTTTACCAGACTTGCAACCAAGACGTTTGAAAATGACCAGTGATGTTCCCTTGGCGCGTGGTTTGGGTTCTTCTAGCTCGGTTATTGTTGCTGGGATTGAATTAGCCAACCAATTAGGCAAGCTTAACTTATCTGACCATGAAAAGTTGCAGTTGGCGACCAAGATTGAAGGACATCCAGACAATGTGGCTCCAGCCATTTATGGTAATCTCGTTATTGCAAGTTCTGTTGAAGGGCAAGTCTCTACGATTGTGGCAGACTTCCCAGAGTGTGATTTTCTAGCTTACATTCCTAACTATGAATTACGCACTCGAGATAGCCGTGGTGTCTTGCCTAAAAAATTGTCCTACAAGGAAGCTGTCGCTGCTAGTTCTATCGCCAATGTGGCGGTTGCGGCCTTGTTGGCAGGAGACATGGTGACAGCTGGGCAAGCAATCGAGGGAGACCTCTTCCACGAACGTTACCGTCAGGAATTGGTGAGAGAATTTGCTACGATTAAGCAAGTAGCTAAAGAGAATGGGGCCTATGCAACCTACCTCTCTGGTGCCGGACCAACAGTGATGGTCTTGGCTTCTCATGACAAGATGCCGGCGATTAAGGCTGAATTGGAAAAGCAATCCTTCAAAGGCAAACTGCATGATTTGAAAGTTGATACCCAAGGTGTCCGTGTCCAAGCAAAATAAAGAATAGAAGATAGGATGGGGAAACTCTTGACTAAAGGGCTTCCTATCCTTTTTTTGAAAAGAGGTTTATACTCAAAGAAAATCAATGAGCAAACTAGGAATCTAGCCGCAGGCTGCT
The DNA here is from genome assembly GCA_905221185.1 of bacterium. Taxonomy (GTDB): domain Bacteria; phylum Bacillota; class Bacilli; order Lactobacillales; family Streptococcaceae; genus Streptococcus. The sequence continues at coordinate 26,425 of CAJNCE010000010.1, forward strand.
CAAAACAGTGTTTTGAGGTTGCAGATGTAAGCTGACGTGGTTTGAAGAGATTTTCGAAGAGTATTAGTTAAAAACTTGATAAAGGAGAAACGAAGATGTCAGAAATTTATCTAGCAGGTGGTTGTTTTTGGGGCCTAGAGGAGTATTTTTCACGTATTTCTGGAGTGCTAGCAACTAGTGTTGGCTACGCTAATGGGCAAGTTGAAACGACCAATTATCAACTAATCAAGGAAACAGACCATGCAGAGACGGTTCAAGTGATTTATGATGAGAAGACAGTATCACTCAGAGAGATTTTACTTTATTATTTCCGTGTCATCGATCCTTTATCGATCAATCAACAAGGGAATGACCGTGGTCGACAATATCGAACAGGGATTTATTATCAAGATGAAGCAGACCTACCAGCTATCTACACGGTGATGCAGGAGCAGGAGCGTATGCTAGGTCGAAAGATTGCAGTAGAAGTGGAGAAACTGCGCCACTATATTTTGGCTGAAGACTACCACCAAGACTATCTCAAGAAAAATCCTTCCGGTTACTGTCATATCGATGTGACCGATGCTGAGAAGCCATTGATTGACGCATCCAACTATGAAAAGCCTAGTCAAGAGGTGCTAAAGGAAATCCTAACTGAAGAGTCTTACCGTGTTACACAAGAAGCTGCTACAGAGGCTCCCTTTACTAATGCCTATGACCAAACATTTGAAGAAGGGATTTATGTAGACATTACGACGGGTGAGCCACTCTTCTTCGCCAAGGATAAGTTTGCTTCAGGTTGTGGTTGGCCAAGTTTTAGTCGTCCGATTTCCAAGGAATTGATTCATTATTACAAGGATCTGAGCCATGGAATGGAGCGAATCGAGGTTCGTTCTCGGTCGGGGAATGCTCACTTGGGTCATGTTTTCACAGATGGACCTCGGGAGTTAGGTGGCCTGCGTTACTGTATCAATTCTGCCTCCTTACGCTTTGTGGCCAAGGATGAGATGGAAAAAGCAGGATATGGCTATCTATTGCCATACTTAAACAAATAAAATTGAGAGAGTGGGAGCTCCCCACTTTCTTCATTTCCAGAATACGCATAGAAGGGATTTATGAAAAACTTATTATCATACTTTAAACCCTACATCAAGGAATCGATTTTAGCACCCTTGTTCAAGTTACTTGAAGCTGTGTTTGAACTCTTGGTTCCCATGGTGATTGCAGGGATTGTTGACCAGTCCTTGCCCCAGAGAGATCAAGGACACCTCTGGATGCAGATTGGCCTGCTCCTTATCTTTGCCGTGATTGGCGTTTTAGTGGCCTTGGTAGCCCAGTTTTACTCAGCTAAGGCTGCGGTTGGTTTTGCCAAAGAACTGACAAACGACCTTTATCGTCATATTCTTTCCTTGCCCAAGGATAGCAGAGACCGTCTGACAACTTCTAGTTTGGTGACACGCTTGACTTCGGACACCTATCAGATTCAGACTGGTATCAATCAATTTCTGCGTCTCTTTTTACGAGCTCCTATTATCGTTTTTGGTGCCATTTTTATGGCCTATCGAATCTCAGCTGAGCTGACTTTCTGGTTTTTGGTTATGGTTGTCATTTTGACGATTGTCATTGTAGGCCTATCTCGACTGGTCAATCCTCTATACAGCAGTCTCAGAAAGAAAACGGACCAGTTGGTTCAGGAAACGCGCCAGCAATTACAAGGCATGCGGGTCATTCGTGCTTTTGGACAAGAAAAACGAGAGTTACAAATTTTTCAAACCCTTAACCAAGTCTATGCTAGATTACAAGAAAAGACAGGCTTCTGGTCTAGTTTATTAACCCCTCTGACTTATCTAATTGTTAATGGAACTCTTCTCGGCATCATCTGGCAGGGCTATATTTCAATTCAAGGAGGGGTACTCAGTCAAGGTGGCTTGATTGCTCTTATCAATTACCTCTTACAAATTTTGGTGGAATTGGTTAAGCTCGCCATGCTGATCAATTCTCTTAACCAGTCCTATATCTCAGCCAAGAGAATCGAGGAAGTCTTTGCTGAGTCTCCAGAGGATATCCATTCAGAGTTAGAACAAAAGCAAGCTATCAACGATCAGGTTTTACAAGTGCAAGAATTGACCTTTACCTATCCAGATGCAGCCCAGCCTTCTCTGAGAGGCATTTCTTTTGATATGAAGCAAGGGCAAATCCTTGGTATTATTGGGGGAACAGGTTCTGGTAAATCAAGCTTGGTGCAAGTCCTACTTGGACTTTATCTAGCAGACAAGGGAAGCATTGACCTTTATCGAGATGGACGTAGTCCTCGTAATCTTGAGCAGTGGCGGTCTTGGATTGCCTATGTGCCTCAAAAAGTCGAACTCTTTAAGGGAACCATTCGTTCCAACTTGACTTTGGGTTTCAATCAAGAACTATCTGATCAAGAACTCTGGCAGGCCTTGGAGATTGCGCAAGCTAAGGATTTTGTCAGTGATAAGGAAGGACTCTTGGATGCCACTGTTGAGGCAGGAGGGCGAAATTTCTCAGGTGGACAAAAACAAAGGCTGTCTATTGCACGTGCAGTCTTGCGCCAAGCACCATTTCTCATCCTAGATGATGCGACTTCGGCCCTCGACACCATCACCGAGTCCAAGCTCTTGAAAGCTATTCGAGAAAATATGCCAAATACGAGCTTAATTTTAATTTCTCAACGGACTTCGACACTTCAGATGGCTGACCAGATTCTCCTCTTGGAAAAAGGTGAGTTACTAGCTATCGGCAAGCACGAGGACTTGATGAAGACTAGTCAAGTCTATCGTGAAATCAATGCATCCCAACATGGAAAGGAGGACTAACATGAGACGACAAACTGCAAACCAGACGCTCAAACGTTTAGCCATAGATTTAGCCAGCCATCCTTTCCTTCTTTTCCTAGCCTTTCTCGGAACTATTGCCCAAGTTGGCTTATCAATTTACCTACCTATTCTGATTGGGCAGGTCATCGACCAAGTCCTAGTAGCTGGTTCTTCACCAGTTTTTTGGCAAATTTTTCTCCAGATGCTCTTTGTAGTCATAGGAAATACTCTAGTACAATGGGGCAATCCTCTTCTTTATAATCGCCTAATCTTCTCTTATACCAAAGACTTGCGAGAACGAATCATCCATAAGCTTCATCGTTTACCGATTTCTTTTGTAGATCGGCAAGGCAGTGGAGAGATGGTTAGTCGTGTAACCACGGACATAGAACAGTTGGCAGCTGGTTTGACCATGATTTTTAACCAATTTTTCATCGGCGTCTTGATGATTTTGGTTAGTATTCTAGCCATGCTCCAAATTCATCTCCTCATGACTCTCTTGGTCTTGTTGTTAACGCCACTGTCTATGGTGATTTCACGCTTTATTGCCAAACGCTCTTATCATCTCTTCCAGAAACAAACAGAGACGAGGGGTATTCAGACTCAGTTGATTGAAGAATCGCTTAGCCAGCAGACCATTATCCAGTCCTTTAATGCTCAGGAAGAGTTTATCCAAAGGCTGCACGAGGCTAATAACAATTACGCAGGCTATTCTCAGTCAGCCATCTTTTATTCTTCAACGGTTAATCCTTCAACTCGCTTTGTCAACGCGCTCATTTACGCTCTGCTTGCTGGAGTAGGAGCTTATCGTATCATGATGGGGTCAACCTTGACCATTGGGCGTTTAGTTACCTTTTTGAATTACGTCCAACAGTACACCAAGCCCTTTAACGATATTTCTTCAGTGTTAGCCGAGTTGCAAAGTGCTCTCGCTTGTGCGGAGCGTGTCTATGCTGTTTTAGAAAGTCCTGAGGTGGCTGAAACAGGTAAGGAAGTCTTGACCAGTGACCAGGTTAAGGGGGCTATTTCCTTTAAGCATGTTTCTTTTGGCTACCATCCAGAAAAAATCTTGATTAAGGATTTGTCTATCGATATCCCAGCTGGTAGCAAGGTAGCCATCGTTGGTCCGACAGGTGCCGGAAAATCAACTCTTATCAATCTCCTCATGCGATTTTATCCCATTAACTCAGGAGATATCTTGCTAGACAACCAATCCATTTATGATTATACCCGAGCATCATTAAGACAGCAGTTTGGCATGGTGCTCCAAGAGACCTGGCTCAAGCAAGGGACCATTCATGACAATATTGTCTTTGGGAATCCTGATGCCAGTCGGGAGCAGGTGATTGCTGCTGCAAAGGCAGCCAATGCAGACTTTTTCATCCAACAGTTGCCACAGGGATACGATACCAAGTTGGAAAATGCAGGAGAATCTCTCTCTGTTGGCCAAGCCCAGCTCTTGACCATCGCCCGAGTCTTTCTAGCTATACCAAAGATTCTTATCTTAGACGAGGCAACCTCCTCCATCGATACGCGGACAGAAGTGCTAGTACAGGATGCCTTTGCTAAACTCATGAAGGGGCGCACAAGTTTTATCATTGCCCATCGTTTGTCAACCATTCAGGATGCGGATTTGATTCTTGTCTTGGTGGATGGCGATATCGTGGAGTATGGCAATCATCAGGACCTCATGGCTAGAAAAGGCAAGTATTACCAAATGCAGCAAGCTGCAGCTTTTAGCTCTGAATAATCCATTCTCTTTTGAAATTTTATAGACGAAAAAAGTTGCCTTCGGGTGACTTTTTTGTTACAATAGCTAGAAAAATTATTCACTGTAAATTGTCTTTTAGAAAAGGAGCCTATAATGAAAGTCTATCAGCATGTAAATATCGTGACTTGTGACCAAGATTTCCATGTTTATCTGGATGGAATCTTAGCAGTTAAGGATTCTCAAATTGTCTATGTCGGTCAAGAGAAACCAGAGATTTTAGAGCAAGCTGAGCAGATTATAGACTATCAGGGAGCCTGGATTATGCCTGGATTGGTCAATTGCCACACCCATTCTGCTATGACTGGCTTGCGAGGGATCAGAGATGACAGTAACCTCCATGAATGGCTCAATGACTATATCTGGCCTGCAGAAGCTGAGTTTACACCAGATATGACTACCAAGGCGGTCAAAGAAGCGCTGACAGAAATGCTCCAGTCAGGAACAACAACCTTCAATGATATGTATAATCCCAATGGAGTGGAGATTGAGCAGATTTATCAGGCAGTTAAGGCTTCCAAGATGCGTTGTTATTTCTCACCGACCCTCTTTTCTTCAGATACAGAAACAACTGATGAGACTATAAGCAGAACACGAGCAATCATCGAGAAAATCTTAGGATATGAAAATCCAAATTTCAAGGTTATGGTAGCTCCACATTCTCCCTATAGCTGTAGTAGAGACTTGTTGGAAGAGAGCTTAGATATGGCAAAAGAGCTGAATATTCCCATCCATATCCATGTGGCGGAGACCAAGGAGGAATCAGGAATTATCCTGAAACGCTACGGCAAACGTCCCCTCGCCTTTCTAGAAGAACTGGGTTACTTAGATCATCCGTCTGTCTTTGCTCATGGGGTCGAATTAAATGAGCGAGAAATTGAACGCTTAGCAACTTCCCAAGTGGCTATAGCCCACAATCCTATTAGTAACCTCAAATTGGCATCAGGGATTGCTCCCATCATCCAACTGCAAAAAGCAGGGGTAGCAGTCGGAATTGCGACTGACTCGGTTGCTTCTAATAATAATTTAGACATGTTTGAGGAAGGACGGACTGCAGCCCTTCTTCAGAAGATGAAAAGTGGAGACGCTAGCCAATTTCCTATCGAAACAGCTCTCAAGGCACTGACAATCGAAGGGGCTAAGGTCCTTGGAATGGAAAATCAGATAGGAAGTCTGGAAGTTGGTAAGCAAGCAGATTTTCTCGTTATTCAACCACAAGGAAAAATCCATCTCCAACCTCAGAAAAATATGCTCTCTCACCTCATTTATTCAGTCAAATCTAGTGATGTAGATGATGTTTATATCGCTGGAGAGCAGGTCGTTAGGCAAGGTCAAGTCCTAACAGTAGAACTTTAACAGAAAAATCACGAAAAATTTTAAAAAAAGTTTGCAAAAATCTTGCATTCTTTTTTTAACTATGCTATACTTATATACGGTTTGAAAAAACTGCCTAAGACAGTAGGGGAGCTTGACTCATAAATATCCTACCGAGGACAAAACGTATCATGTAAAAAGAAGCGTATTGTACTTTCGTGTCTAGGTTTGGGCGCGTTTTTCTTTTGGAAAAATTCCCCAAGCAAAATAATTACGGAGGTGAACACACTAATGAGTGAAGCAATTATTGCTAAAAAAGCGGAACTAGTTGACGTAGTAGCTGAAAAAATGAAAGCTGCTGCATCTATCGTCGTTGTAGACGCTCGTGGTTTGACAGTTGAGCAAGATACAGTTCTTCGTCGTGAGCTTCGTGGAAGCGAAGTTGAGTATAAAGTGATTAAAAACTCAATCTTGCGTCGTGCAGCTGAAAAAGCTGGTCTTGAAGATCTTGCATCTGTATTTGTTGGACCATCTGCAGTAGCATTTTCTAACGAAGATGTTATCGCACCAGCGAAAATCTTGAACGATTTTGCTAAAGACGCTGAAGCACTTGAAATCAAAGGTGGTGCAATCGAAGGCGCTGTCGCATCTAAAGAAGAGATTCTTGCTCTTGCAACTCTTCCAAACCGCGAAGGACTTCTTTCTATGCTCCTTTCTGTACTTCAAGCGCCAGTGCGCAACGTTGCTCTTGCAGTCAAAGCGGTTGCAGACAACAAAGAAGACGCAGCTTAATCTTAAGCTACGTAGCGTAGCCTAGCTACAAAAAATATTATAAATTTAAAAACATATTTGGAGGAAATAACAATGGCATTGAACATTGAAAACATTATTGCTGAAATTAAAGAAGCTTCAATCCTTGAATTGAACGACCTTGTAAAAGCTATCGAAGAAGAATTTGGTGTAACTGCAGCTGCTCCTGTAGCTGTTGCTGCAGCTGGTGCTGCTGACGCTGGTGCTGCTAAAGATTCATTCGACGTTGAATTGACATCTGCAGGCGACAAAAAAGTTGGCGTTATCAAAGTTGTACGTGAAATCACTGGTCTTGGACTTAAAGAAGCTAAAGAACTTGTTGATGGTGCACCAGGTGTCATCAAAGAAGGTGTTGCAGCTGCAGAAGCTGAAGAACTTAAAGCTAAATTGGAAGAAGCTGGAGCTTCAGTTACTCTTAAATAATAGAGCAACTACATTAGTAGCTTAAAAACATGATTAAACCGCTATTCTTAGGACTAGCGGTTTTTCTTTTTATGTTCCATGGGGCAAAAAGGGAAAGTAATTTTTAAAAGTGAGGAGAGTTAGATTGAAAGAATCATATTGGTAAATCGAAATGATGGATATTTGTATCATGTCATAAATCGTTATCAAACGATAATATTGATTTTCTTACAAATTAAGAGTATAATTTATGAAAATGAGTGCTCACTCAATTTTTGTGAAATTAAGGAGTAAAGAAAATGGTTGTTGAAGCAATAGAGTACAGTCGTTTCGGTAACGAAGAGGTATTGGATTTGGTGAAGATCGACTCTACTGCCTTGGATGTAAATCAGGTGAGAGTAGAAGTTCATGCTTTTGGCTTAAATCCTATTGATTATAAAACTTTTGAGGGAGCGAAACCCCTTCGATTTTTATCTTTTATGACGAAATTAAGGAAACCAAGTCGTTGGTTTGAATCTAAATCATCTTTATTTCCAAAAGGTGTGGGGAGAGATTTTTCTGGAGTTATTACAGAAGTTGGTAATAAAGTAACTAGGTTTTCAGTAGGAGATAAGGTGTTTGGAACAATGATTAGCGATCCTGGTTTGGGAACTAAGAGGGGAGCTTTAGCAACAGAAATTTGTGTCAATGAATCGGAAATTGTATTGAAACCAGAGATGATTGACATGATTCACGCAGCTACTATGGGAGTAGCTTCTCTAACTGTGGGTGGGGCTTTTAGAAGAATCAGTTTAAATTCAAGAGATACTGTTGTTATTTCAGCTGCAGCAGGAGGTATTGGAAGTATCGCAGTACAGTATGCAGTTGCTAAGGGGGCGACAGTGATTGGAATAGCAAGTAAGAAAAATGCAGAGTATCTGAAGTCTTTAGGTGCCATACCAGTAAGTTACGAAGAGAATATCAAGAAGGCTCTTCTATCAGCTAGTCCAACGCCTATTACAAAGTTTTTGGATTGTTATGGATCTGATTATGTTAGATTGGCTTTTAGTTTAGGTTTGAAGGGAACAGCTATTGGGACATTAGTACCTTCACCCTATGTTATGATAAAAGGTGCTCAGTTTACTGGTCCGAGACATTCTACATACGGTGATTTTAGCACTTTATCTGAAATGGTCTCAGACGGGAAGGTTCAGCTGAAAATTGATCAAGTGTATGACTTTTCTCTAAAGTCAGTTAGAGAAGCCTATCGTAGTCTGAAAATGGGACACAGTCGAGGTAAAAAAGTCGTAAAAGTAAGAGAGTAGAAGAGAGGTGCTAGCGATGGAAAGTTTAGAACAAAAGTATGCTCAGACGTTAGAAGCTAGCAACTTGAGCTTGAAACAACGTCGAGTATTATTATCCAGCTTAAAATTATTCTCAGAAATTGGATTTGAAAATACAACGTCCAGCCTTATTGCCGAACGCGCTGGAGTGTCAGAAGGAACTGTTTTTAGTTACTTTAAAACAAAGGAAGGTATTTTAGAAGCCATTTTATCTACTTTTCTAGAACAGGTTATTCCAGAAGTGATTGCGGATTTCTCAGAAAAGAAATTCACAGTAGATCAAGAAACTTTTCCCTTCTTTTTAAAAAGTATTGTTAGAGATAGGCTCTTTTTCATTCAAGAGAATCAAATGCATGTTAAAATTCTCTTGGGGCGTTCTTTTATTGATAAAAATCTTTCTATCCAGTTAGGAAATATTATTGTTCAATCTATAATAGAACCAATTAGCCCTGTTTTGAATCAATTTAAAGAAAAAGGACTTATTCTAAATTGGTCAAATGAAAGAATTGTTCGTTACATATTAGCATTGAGTTTTTCTTATCTTATTCCAATGATGTTGAATGATGAAGGAACTATAAACATAGATGAAACAGTTGATGAAATTGTTGAATGTTTGTCATCTGCCCTAATGAAAGTAAAATAAATTCTGATGTTAAAACTCACTGTTAATGGTGAGTTTTTTTGAAGCCAATATAAAAATCCCCAATCATAACGATTGAGGATTGAGCAAATGAATTTTAAACAATACCTTGTGCAATCATAGCATTTGCTACATTTTCAAAGGCAGCAATGTTTGCTCCTGCAAGGTAGTCTTTATCAAGACCATATGTTTCTGAAGTTGTTTTAGCTGTGTTGAAGATGTTTGTCATGATGTCTTTGAGACGTCCATCAACTTCTTCACGAGTCCATGAGAGGCGAAGACTGTTTTGGCTCATTTCAAGGGCTGAAACGGCTACACCACCAGCATTGGCAGCTTTTGCAGGTCCGTAGAAGATACCATTTTCTTTGTAAACTTTGATAGCATCAAGGTCACTTGGCATGTTAGCACCTTCAGATACACAGATAACGCCTTGAGCAACCAAACGTTTAGCTGCTTCACCGTTGATTTCGTTTTGAGTAGCACATGGAAGCGCAATGTCATAGTTTCCAGCGTAAGTCCATACAGAACCTTCGTGATATGTTGCAGTTGCTTTTTCAGCAGCATACTCAGTCAAACGAGCACGACGTTTTTCTTTAACATCTACTAAAAGATCGAAGTCGATACCATTTTCATCGATGACATAACCATTTGAGTCAGATACAGAGATAACAGTTGCACCAAGTTCTGTCGCTTTTTGAAGAGCGTATTGAGCAACGTTACCAGAACCTGAAATAACCACTTTCTTACCAGCAAAGCTGTTGCCGTTAGCTTTAAGCATTTCTTCAGTGTAGTAAACCAAACCATAACCAGTTGCTTCTGGACGAATCAAGCTACCACCAAATCCAAGAGGTTTACCAGTCAAGACACCAGCATCAAACTGGTTAAGGCGTTTGTATTGACCGTAAAGGTAACCAATTTCACGTCCACCAACACCGATATCACCAGCAGGTACGTCAAGTGATGGTCCGATGTGTTTTTGCAATTCAGTCATGAAGCTTTGGCAGAAGCGCATCACTTCAGCATCTGTTTTACCTTTAGGATCGAAGTCTGATCCACCTTTACCTCCTCCGATTGGAAGTCCAGTCAAGACGTTTTTGAAGATTTGTTCAAATCCGAGGAATTTCAAAATCCCTTGGTTTACAGTTGGGTGGAAACGAAGTCCGCCTTTGTATGGTCCAACAGCTGAGTTGAATTGAACACGGTAACCACGGTTTACTTGAATGTTTCCATCACGGTCAACCCAAGGAACACGGAAAGAAATCACGCGCTCTGGCTCAGTAATACGTGCCAAGATATTTTCTTCGATATACTCAGGGTGTTTTTCAAATACAGGTTCTAAAGTGTTGAAAAATTCTTCAACAGCTTGGAGGAATTCAGCCTCGTGCCCGTTACGAGCCTTTACAGTTTCAAACACGCTTTGGATATATTCTTTAGCAGATGTCATATCGTTCTCCTTAAATTCTAATTTAATTATGTGTGTCATTATAGCAGAATTTTTTTTAACTGTAAAGAGAAAAACAAAAATTTTCTAAAAATTCTATCAATTTAGTTCCAGATTTTTCTTTATTCATAAAATACGAACGTTTTCTTGGAAATATCTTTCTAAAAGAGAAAATCTGAAAGTATGGTATAATATTAGCAATAAAAGGAATCCGGAGGATCAGAATCATGGTATCAACGAAAACACAAATTGCTGGTTTTGCGTTTGACAATTGCTTGATGAATGCAGCAGGTGTGGCTTGTATGACAATAGAAGAGCTAGAGGGGGTTAAAAACTCAGCGGCGGGAACCTTTGTCACTAAGACAGCGACCCTGGACTTTCGTCAGGGAAATCCTGAGCCACGTTACCAAGATGTTCCCCTTGGTTCCATCAACTCTATGGGTTTACCCAATAATGGCTTAGACTACTATCTGGACTATCTTTTGGACTTGCAGGAAAAAGAGCCAAACCGAATTTTCTTCCTATCTCTAGTCGGCATGTCTCCAGAGGAAACCCATACTATCTTGAAAAAAGTCCAAGAGAGTGAGTTTCGTGGTCTGACTGAGCTAAACCTCTCATGCCCAAATGTTCCAGGTAAACCTCAGATTGCCTATGATTTTGAGACAACTGACCGGATTTTGTCAGAAGTATTTGCCTACTTTACCAAACCTCTTGGAATTAAATTGCCACCTTATTTTGATATTGTTCATTTTGATCAAGCTGCAGCGATCTTTAACAAATATCCGCTCAAGTTTGTTAACTGTGTTAACTCTATCGGAAACGGCCTTTATATAGAAGATGAGTCTGTCGTTATTCGACCAAAGAATGGTTTCGGTGGGATTGGTGGAGAGTACATCAAACCGACTGCTTTAGCTAATGTTCACGCCTTCTACCAACGTCTCAATCCTCAAATCCAAATCATTGGAACAGGCGGCGTTCTGACTGGTCGTGATGCTTTTGAACATATCCTCTGTGGAGCTAGTATGGTGCAGGTGGGAACCACCCTTCACAAAGAAGGCGTCGGTGCCTTCGAACGTATTACCAATGAACTGAAAGCAATCATGGCGGAAAAAGGCTATGAGAGTCTAGAAGATTTCCGTGGGAAACTGCGCTATATTGACTAAATTAAATCAAAAAATCAGAAGAAAGGAGAGAAGATGCTAGCTATTGAAGAAAGCCAGAAGTTGACTTTATCAAATTTACCTAGCCTGAGCCTTTTTACAGGCATAGATCAGGGCCAGTTTGAAGTGATGAAGAGTCAAGTGTTGAAACAGATTGGGTATGATTCTGCCGACCTCAACTTTGCCTACTTTGATATGAAAGAAGTGGTCTACAAGGATGTGGAACTGGAGTTGGTCAGCCTTCCTTTCTTTGCGGATGAGAAAATCGTGATATTAGACCATTTTGTCGATATTACAACAGCTAAGAAACGCTTTTTAACAGATGATGAGCTCAAGTCGTTTGAGGCATACCTTGATAACCCTTCGCCAACAACCAAGTTATTGATATTTGCAGAAGGAAAGTTAGATAGTAAAAGACGGCTGGTTAAATTATTTAAGCGTGATGCCAAGGTTTTTGATGCAGTAGAAGCCAAAGAACAAGAATTGCGCCAGTATTTCCAAAAGTGGAGCCAGAAACAAGGTCTGCAGTTTGTGGGGCAATCTTTTGAAAATCTCCTCGTCAAGTCTGGTTTTCAATTTAGCGAAATTCAGAAAAATCTCCTCTTTTTACAGTCCTATAAGGAAGACTCTGTTATCGAGGAAGAGGATATTGTCAATGCTATTCCCAAGACCTTGCAGGACAATATTTTTGATTTAACTCAGTTTATTCTGACTAAAAAGATGGACCAGGCGCGCGACTTGGTTAGAGACTTGACCTTGCAAGGGGAAGACGAAATTAAGCTCATAGCTGTCATGTTAGGACAATTTCGGACTTTTACTCAGGTGAAGATTTTGGCGGAGTCTGGCCAAACAGAAGCGCAGATTGCAAGTAGTTTAGGTGGCTATCTAGGGCGCACTCCCAATCCTTATCAAATCAAGTTTGCGCTGAGAGATTCGCGAGGACTTTCCTTGAGCTTTCTGAAGCAAGCTATTTCTTATTTGATTGAGACAGACTATCAGATTAAGACAGGTCTTTATGAAAAAGGTTTCCTTTTTGAAAAGGCACTCCTACAGATTGCTAGTCAGGTCAATTGACATTTTTTTGAAACTACAACCCGCGTCAGGATTATCTTGTCGTGGGTTTCTTGCTGATTTTCTTATTTTATTCGAAAGTATTTCAGTGATTTCTTCATCTATAAGCAAAAAACTTGAAAAAAGTGAATGTTTGCGTTATCATTTTCATATAGAAAGAAAAAGAGGTATTACAGATGGCTATTATCTTACCAGATCTTCCATATGCATACGACGCTTTGGAACCATACATCGATGCGGAAACAATGCACTTGCATCATGACAAACACCATCAAACTTATGTCAACAATGCTAATGCAGCTCTTGAAAAACACCCTGAAATTGGTGAAGACCTTGAAGCCTTGCTTGCTGATGTAGAATCAATCCCAGCTGATATCCGTCAAGCACTTATCAACAATGGTGGTGGACACTTGAACCACGCTCTTTTCTGGGAATTGATGACTCCTGAAAAAACAGCTCCATCAGCAGAACTTGCAGCAGCAATCGATACAACATTTGGTTCATTTGAAGAATTCCAAGCAGCCTTCACTGCAGCAGCAACAACTCGTTTCGGTTCTGGATGGGCATGGTTGGTTGTCAACAAAGAAGGGAAACTTGAAGTAACTTCAACAGCAAACCAAGACACACCAATCTCAGAAGGTAAAAAACCAATCTTGGGCTTGGACGTTTGGGAACATGCTTACTACGTGAAATACCGCAATGTGCGTCCTGACTACATCAAAGCTTTCTTCTCAGTGATCAACTGGAACAAAGTAGATGAATTGTACGCAGCTGCTAAATAATGGTATATGGAGGGAAGAATTGTTCTTCTCTTTTTTAGGTTATATGATTCTGGTCTGACAAAATCGTCAGACTTTTTTCATTTTTATGAGAAACGTGCTAACTGCTAGAAATTATGGTAGAATAAAGTATTAAGTAATCGTGGAAAAAGGATATCTATGCGAAAAGAAATTGCACCTGAATTATACAACTATAACAAGTTTCCTGGTCCTGAGTTCCATTTACACGGGGACAAGGTCGAAACGGAAGGGATAGCTTTTTCCTTGGTGGAAAATATCAAGGATGCCTTCGATGTGACGGCTTTTAATCAGCGTTTTTCAGAAGTCTTAACTAAGTTTGATTATATCGTGGGGGACTGGAGCAACGAACAGCTTCGCCTACGAGGTTTTTACAAGGATGACCGAACAGAGGAAAATCTTGAAAAAATCAGTCGTTTACAAGACTATCTTTTAGAGTATTGTAGTTATGGTTGTGCCTATTTTGTTCTAGAAAATGAAGCCCCTAAGCGAGCATCATTTGACAAGAAAATGCGTAAGAAGGAAGAAGAGACGCCTTCTAGAAAAGGAAAGAAACCGACTCAAACCAAACGAAAACCGAATGCAGATAAGAAAAATAGACGTCGTCAGAAAGACCAGCATTCTCAGAAAGAGGACAAGGGACAACGTCATTTTGTCATTCGTCAGAAGTGAGTAGAGAATAAGGAGAAGAAATGAAACCGTCAATTTATAGTTTAACTCGTCAAACCATGCAGGAATGGGTATTGGAGCAGGGAGAAAAGAAATTCCGTGCAGATCAAATCTGGGAATGGCTTTACCGTAAACGTGTGCAGTCATTTGAAGAAATGACCAACCTTTCCAAGGATTTGATTGCTAAGCTCAATGACCAGTTTGTGGTCAATCCCTTGAAACAGCGTATCGTTCAAGAATCTGCTGATGGCACTGTCAAATATCTCTTTGAATTGCCTGATGGTATGTTGATTGAGACTGTACTCATGCGTCAGCACTATGGTTTGTCAGTCTGTGTGACCACTCAGGTTGGCTGTAATATCGGTTGTACTTTCTGTGCCTCTGGTTTGATTAAGAAGCAACGCGACCTCAATAATGGGGAAATCGTAGCGCAAATCATGCTGGTTCAGAAATACTTCGATGAACGTGGCCAGGACGAGCGTGTCAGCCATATCGTTGTCATGGGAATCGGTGAGCCCTTTGATAACTACAACAATGTTTTGAATTTCGTTCGGACCATCAATGATGACAAGGGAATGGCAATCGGTGCTCGTCACATCACGGTTTCAACTTCAGGTTTGGCCCATAAAATTCGTGACTTTGCTAATGAAGGAGTTCAGGTCAATCTTGCCGTGTCCCTTCACGCACCTAACAATGAGTTGCGCTCAAGCATCATGAAGATTAACCGTGCCTTTCCGATTGAAAAACTCTTTGCTGCTATTGAGTACTACATCGAAACAACCAACCGTCGTGTAACTTTTGAATATATCATGCTCAATGAAGTCAATGACGGTGTAGAACAAGCCTTGGAATTGGCTGAATTGCTCAAGAATATCAAGAAATTGTCTTATGTAAACTTGATTCCTTATAACCCAGTTAGTGAACATGACCAATATAGCCGTAGTCCTAAAGAGCGCGTCATGGCCTTCTATGATACGCTTAAGAAAAAGGGAGTTAACTGTGTTGTTCGTCAAGAACATGGAACTGATATCGATGCAGCTTGTGGACAATTGCGTTCTAATACAATGAAACGTGACCGCCAGAAAGCAGTCGCAGCAGTCAATCCTTAATGATGAAGAAAACTCATAATCATATTTTAGTCTGGGGAGTCATTTTCTATAGCATTTGTATCGTCTACTTTTGTTTTACTCCTCAAGAACATTCTCTAGTGGGAGTGGAAACTCCAGGTATTCAGCATCTTGGACGCCTGGTTTTTCTTTTGGCTCCTTTCAATTCTTTCTGGAAACTGGGCGAAGTGAGTGATATGGGACAATTATATTGGATTTTTTTACAAAATATCCTCAATGTCTTCTTACTTTTTCCCCTGATGTTCCAACTCCTTTATCTCTTTCCAAACTTAAGGAAAACAAAAAGAGTTCTTCTTTTCAGTTTTCTAGTAAGTCTTGGAATCGAGTGTACGCAGTTGATCTTGGACTTTTTCTTTGATTTCAATCGCGTCTTTGAGATTGATGATTTGTGGACCAATACTTTAGGTGGCTATCTGGCTTGGCTCCTCTATAAACAATTACATAAAAATAAGATAAGGAATTAAAATGAGTATTTTAGAAGTTAAAAATCTGAGTCACGGTTTTGGTGACCGTGCAATTTTTGAAGATGTGTCCTTCCGTCTCCTCAAGGGAGAGCATATCGGTCTGGTCGGTGCCAATGGTGAAGGAAAATCAACCTTTATGAGCATTGTAACTGGTAAGATGTTACCAGATGAAGGAAAGGTGGAGTGGTCCAAATATGTGACTGCTGGTTACTTGGATCAGCACTCAGTCTTAGAAGAAGGTCAGTCTGTTCGTGATGTTCTCCGTACAGCCTTTGATGAGCTTTTCAAAGCTGAAGCCCGTATCAATGACCTTTATATGGAAATGGCTGAAGACGGAGCGGATGTTGATGCTCTCATGGAAGAAGTTGGCGAACTCCAAGACCGTCTGGAGAGTCGTGATTTCTATACCTTGGATGCTAAGATTGACGAAGTAGCGCGTGCCCTTGGTGTTATGGACTTTGGCATGGATACGGATGTAACTTCTTTGTCAGGGGGACAAAGAACCAAGGTGCTTTTGGCTAAGCTTCTCCTTGAAAAGCCAGATATCTTGCTTTTGGACGAGCCAACCAACTACTTGGATGCTGAACATATCGACTGGCTCAAGCGCTATCTCCAAAACTATGAGAATGCCTTTGTTCTTATTTCACACGATATTCCCTTCCTAAATGACGTGATCAATATCGTCTATCATGTGGAAAATCAACAGCTGACGCGTTACTCTGGTGACTACTACCAGTTCCAAGAAGTCTATGCCATGAAGAAATCCCAGCTGGAGGCGGCCTACGAACGTCAGCAGAAAGAGATTGCCGACCTCAAGGACTTTGTTGCTCGGAACAAAGCGCGTGTTGCAACACGAAACATGGCCATGTCTCGTCAGAAGAAATTGGATAAGATGGATATTATCGAACTGCAAAGTGAGAAACCAAAACCATCCTTTGATTTCAAACCGGCTCGTACACCTGGACGCTTTATCTTCCAAGCAAAAGATTTGCAGATTGGTTATGATCGTCCTCTGACTAAGCCTTTAAACCTTACCTTTGAACGCAATCAAAAGGTTGCCATTATCGGTGCCAATGGTATCGGGAAAACAACTCTCTTGAAGTCTCTCTTGGGGATTATTCCGCCAATTGCTGGGGAAGTTGAACGCGGTGACTACCTAGAACTCGGTTATTTTGAACAGGAAGTAGAAGGTGGTAATCGCCAAACCCCACTAGAGGCTGTCTGGAATGCCTTTCCAGCGCTTAACCAAGCAGAAGTCCGTGCAGCCCTTGCCCGTTGTGGTCTGACAACCAAGCATATCGAAAGCCAAATTCAGGTCTTATCAGGTGGGGAACAAGCCAAGGTTCGTTTCTGTCTCTTGATGAATCGTGAAAACAATGTGTTAGTACTTGACGAGCCGACCAACCATTTGGATGTGGATGCCAAGGATGAACTCAAACGCGCTCTCAAAGAATATAAGGGATCGATTCTTATGGTCTGCCACGAACCAGACTTTTATGAAGGCTGGATGGACCAAATCTGGGATTTTAACAAGCTAACTTAAAATGAATATAAAAGAAATACAGTACCGAATGTGGGTACTGTATTTTTTAGATTTTTAAGATTTAAAATTGTAGTCTTTCACCACTTCGATGCTATCGATAGTAATAGCAGTCGTTGGCTTGTCTTTTTCATCTTTTTCGGCTTTAGCAATCTTATCTACAACATCCATACCGTCTATCACTTGGCCAAAGACTGGGTGTTTACCATCTAGACTAGGATTTCCACCTTCTTTGTAGGCTTCGATGATTTTCTTTGGATACTTGCTTGTAGGGAGTTTAGCAGAGGTATCTGTAGAGTTTTGGTTGATGAAGAACTGGCTGCCATTGGTGTTTGGTTGACCAGTATTTGCCATCGCAAGAGCCCCACGGATGTTATAGAGATAAGGAGTAATCTCATTTTTGAAACCAGTTCCCTTGTCTTTTGTCTTATCCTTGTCATGCCAGATAGACTGACCACCTGTACCGTCTCCCTTTGGATCTCCAGTTTGGACCATAAAGCCATCGATGACACGGTGGAAGGTAATGCCGTTATAGTAGCCTTCTTTGGCATGAGTGAGGAAGTTTTCAACCGCTAGAGGAGCGAGTTTAGGGAAGAGTTTGATACGGATATCTCCTTGACTTGTGTGGAGAATCACTTCAGCCTCGTCTTCAGCAACTTCTTTAGATAGTTGTGGGAAATAGGCGTTTTCATTTGTTAAAGCATCGTTTAAGTCCTTGGCTGATTGGGCTGCTGCTTTGGAGCTCTCTTCAGCGGCCAAGCTAGAATCTACATAGTCATCACCACGCAGACTACGTTGGATGCTGCTACATCCAGCTAGGACTACAGTAGATAGTAAAAGAAGGGTTGCTAGTTTTTTCATTCTGTTCCTCTCAAAAATTCATTTCTACCATTGTACCCTAAAAGGAAGTGGATTTCAAATATTAGTGACAAGACAGTTTTAGAGAAAATCACCCCCAAAGTCACTTGATTAGAGATTTTTCTTTGGATGATGGTCGATAATTTCCTGGTACTGTTCTAGTATCTGCTCCCCCTTTGGAGTCAATTTGTAGCCACGAATTGAAAAGTGACTTGCCAATTCTTCTTCTGAAAAGTGGTCATGAAGGGCTTGGTCCAGATCGGCAGCCTTCATCTTAGATAGACCTGTAATTCCCTTGCTTTTCAAAATATTCTTTTTCATTGTAGCATTCAGATGGTCAAGTGAATCAAAAGCAGTTTCAATGACAGCATAACCTTTTTCTACCAGAGTTTTTAGGTGTTTAGGGGCATCAATGCCATAAGTGTACTCAAAGTATTTAGGAAACCAGGTTTCGGTGGTAAAAGTACCAAACTGGATTCTCCATAGTAAAATGATATCACCTGCTAGTAAGTTATTTGTTAATAATTCCATGTTTCGTTTGGGAACGGGCTTGGGATTTAGTAGCCAAGTATCCAAATCTCGTTCAGGTGATATGAAGGGTTTGACTTGGTGTTCTTTATAAAATTTTTCTAAAATAGTATTCATGATATTCTCTTTCTGATGTTTCTTTTTTTAGATTTGTAGAGGACTTTCAAAAATATTCTTCGATGAATACTCCCTTAACTTTTTTAATTAATGATATATTAAGAACTATGGCAATTAACCAAAAAAATTTTTTTGTCTTAAATAAAGAGAAAACGAAAGACGGGAAAGATTATTATTTTTGGTTCGAAATAAAAATTCTAGATAATTACTCAATAAGATTTTTTAAATATTTAAACTCTTCTCTTTATAACAACAGCAGACAAAAGCTCTAATTTTATGATATAATTTTATGGATAATATATTTGGAGTTTGGCCTAATACAAAGCCAATGGTTGCGGTTTCAAATAATGAGCAATTTAGCAATCTGATTATTTGAAAGGCGTTAAAAGGGGAGTTAAATGATTACATCAGAAGAAATTAAAGCTCGTTTATGGAATGGTGCAAATGGATTACGTGGGTCCATGGCATTTATCTGCAGATACAAACTTTGACACAGCCTTCAATGCATGGCAGGAAAATAGACAAATGAATATTGTCAAAGAATTTGCGACAGAGTGGGGACTAGATAGTATACTACTTGCTAAATCACTGAAATCTTATGACTTGAAAAAGCCAGAAGAAATTCCATTCAGGGAAGATATCGTAAAAACACTTGATGCGACTAAGGCAACAAATCAATTTGCCGGAAGCAAACTTAAACTCAACATGGAATTGAATAAAGTTCTTCCTCAATGGATGCAGGAAATGAAATTGAGATTTAAGTAAAAATAAAAATATCAAGATGATATTAGATTTCTTTTTAAAATTACTTTTTCATTTAGTTTTGTTAAGTGTAGAAAAGATTGTTAGATAACTATTAAATTATTTGGAGTTATAACTTATAAATAATAGAACGGAGTGAATCGTGAGAATAAGTAAAGTTGAGTATGTTTTTGCAGATAAAAACTTTAAATTTGAGTTTAACAGTAATTCAGAAGAAGATAATAATACATATAGTTTGATACTAGGAAATAATGGGTCTGGAAAAAGTACTTTTTTTGAAGTATTATTAGGTAAATTTTCTGAGGAATATGACCAAAAGGAGCCCTCATCAGTTGAATTTGAAGAAGGTTCTTTAAAAAAGATAATTCTATCTACTTATTCGCCATTTGATAGAATTAGCAATAAGACTTTGAGGGAAAGTAGCAGGGTATTTTTTAAAATCAAATCTAAGAAAAATGAAAAGAAAGTAGAAGAAGGAACGGCTCAGAAGAATACGGAAGTTATTTATCCTATCCATACTCATGATAAAATAGTTTCATTAGCGTGTAGCTCGTATTATAAATGCATTATTAAAAATGATAGACACTTTGATAATGTAGAAAAAGCGGTGTCGAATTTACTTGAGTTAGATAGTTCTAATAAATTATTCCTTATTGAATCAATAAATCAAGCAAAGATTCGAAAACTTTTTTCAGATGCAATTTCATCATATAATAACGATGTTTATAGAAAAGTTCATGAAAGAATTTCTTATACCGAGCAGAGTGAACAGATATTATTAAAATCCTTTTGGGAATTAATGTATAAAAGGAATGAATTATTTGAGGAAATATATAGATTATTTGAAGTAGAAATAAGTACAGAAGAACATGAAAAATTAGTGATTAATTATCTAAACACGGAATTTATACCACGGTTTGCAGATGATAAAATAAAAACTGAAGATTATTATGAAAAAATGAGTAATAATTTTGAAAGATTTATTGCAAATGCAAATTATTTTGATAGTGGACATTTTTATTCATACGAAGATATCATAGAACGAATTTATTACTTGGCAGAAATAAGAAAAAAAATGTTTGAGACATTAGGCGAATTTAAAAAATTAGAGGATAAAGGAAAGTCGTATTTTATATACCATGATTTAAATAATTATTTTTTAAAATTTGAACAACCAGAATCGTTTAATATTTTTTTAGTTTTAGTTTATTTGAAAGAGCTATATAAAAATATAAAATCAAATCACGGTAAAGAAGTTAAATATGATGATTATTATAAAAAGTTACTTTCAGTAAATGACATAGAAAAATTTTATCAATCTAATTTTAAGGAAGATTACAAAACTCTAATGAATTTAGATTTTGATATTCTTGAAAAAACTAATAATTTTTTAATTGATGACTTAGTAATTTTAAAAAGTAATAGATATACTTCAATATCTCAACTAAGTTCAGGTGAGTTCTCAATATTTCTTCGTATTATGGAGATAAGTTTGTATATTGAGAATGATTCACTTATTTTAATTGATGAACCAGAAATTCATTTAAATCCTAAATGGATAAATCAATATTATTACATACTTAGAAAATGTTTCTCAAATTTAAATTGCCACTTTATAATCGCAAGTCAGTCTCCACTTATTGTAGGTATGTTTTCCAAGGATCAAATTTTTTATTTAGATGCAAATAATAAGGGAAATAGTGTTAGACGTGTAAAGGAAGAAACATTTGCTGGTAGTATTGATAGTATTTTAAAATATATTTTTGATGTTGACTATTCAGATAATCAATTTATCCAACAAGAAGTAAGGAATATAGAAAGACTTTCAAAAACTAATTTATTGGAAGCAATAGATAAAATTGACAAGATAGCTTATGGGACAATTCAGAATAAACTCTTAGATCACATATTAACAGAAGAAAACATTTCTCGTTACGAAGAGATAATAGAAAAAGGAGGTGAATATGAGTAGAAAATATAAATTAACAGCATTTACAGCAGACATTAGTAGACTGCTTGAAGAGAGTAATAATGGAAAAGATAAATCTGTAATTCTAAATACTGATTGTGATAATTTAAAATTTGTATATGATGAAGTCCCTACGATAAGAAAAATAATTGATTATTTATTAGATAGCAATATAAAAGCAGATATTATTACACAAGATAAATTCTTTAAATCTAATTATTTTAATTATTTTAGATTAGATAGGAATTGTACTATACCAGATAGTGTAAAAAACATAGCTACTTTTTATGAACAATTTAAAGAAGATTCTTATTTTAGTTATAAAGAAATATATACCTATGTATTTGGCGAAGGTAGTAAAAAATTAAAAAATAGCTATGACTTAGCATTTGGAAATATTAAAGAATATTTTTCTCGAGGAACGTATCATACTCATTGTTCTGTTTGTCAACAAAGAATAAATATTGGCAGTAGGGATTTAGATCATTTTTTAAACAAACAATACTTTCCTATTCTTTGTCTTAAGCATGAAAATTTAATTTCAATGTGCGCGATCTGTAATAGATATTTTAAAAAAACTAATTTACCTCAATTGCCGGTAGTCCATCCTTCCCAGGTTAAATTTCCTATTGAAAATATTCCTATTACGTTAAAGACACTAACTGAGTTAGAAATTATAGATACTAATCTACCTAATGAGTATAGAAATTATATTAATTTGATGGATTTGAAAGAACGATTAAAACATCCAGATATTAAAACAATGTTAGAAGATTTAATTGTGGCTGTTCAAAAACAAAGTAGGACAAAAGTGAAAAGAGATATGAAACTTAGTTCCGTATTAAAAATAGTTAATGATGTAATAAATGACTATCTTAATGACCCGATGATCGAAAAAGAATCCTTTCGTTATATTAGAAGGAAAATATTAGAATCCATGTACGACTCGAAATTCTTAAGAAGAATTGCAATTAAAATTCACAGCGAAATAAATAACTGAGTTTGTTTTAAATAATTAATTCAAAATTTATAAGATGTTATAAGCACAAAAATAATTCCGTAATATTAGAGATGTGAAACATAATGAGAATTAGATTTGTTTGTATAGCAAATTTATAACATTATTACTTCAAAAAATTTCTGTAATAATGGGAATATGTAGAAATGTCTATTCTAATGGCAAGTGTTAAACTTTCTGGAAAATACTTATTTTTCGGAAAGTCAATAAAATCTTTGAACTTGAACATAAAAACAATGGAAATTCCATTGTTTTTTGCTATAATGACACTATAATATGACCGGGAACTGGCAGTGTCAGTTGCTTTAAAACGTTAATTGATACGATTATATCAATATTTCAAAGCTCTTTGCAAAGTGCTTTTCTAGGTTTACACTTAAAATAATTGTAGAGTTATATAGGAACCTTCTAGATAAAGACTGAGTACTTTTAGAGTATAATATAGTTATGTAGAGTTAAAAAGAATTGAGGAAAGTAATATTGGCTAAATCTCACATATCAGAATTATTATCAACTAAGTATAGAAAGCGTCATCAATTAATGCTATATTTGTATGATATACTAGTTGATATTTTGGTTAAAGCTGATAAATATCAATTATCAAGTCTATCTTTTAGATTTACTAATGAGATAAATGATGAAATTGACTTATTTGATGAACTAGATAGACAAAAAGATATAGATATTTCTGAATATGTATATATACCTCACATCTTTTTTTCAATTTTACGTGATTTAAATTACTATCTATTTGAATCTCTGAGTTGTATAGAGAGGGGAAAAGTTACTGTTGCATTTTCTCTTGCTAGGAAACCTTTTCAAGATAATTTATTTTATTTAAGTTGGATATTGGTTCAACCACATGATTTCTTAGAAAAAATACAATATAGAGAGCTTAGGGAATATGATGTAAGTGATTTGAAGGGTAAAAAAGAATTTGTTATTGACCTATTTTTAAAAGCAAAAGAATCGATTCAGTATGAAAATGATTTTTTGGATTTTAGTAAAGAATTACTTGATCCTGAATTACTATATGATATTATATATAATCGAAAGGCAGAAAATAGTTTAACAAGTGTATTTGATCAATCTATTCATTTGGTGACAAAGAATAAAAATTATCCTACGGAAAAGCGAAATCTTAATTTTATATTTTCTGATGATAAGATTTGGGATGATTTTTGGCGTTTGTTCTATGAGAAAACACCCTGCATTCTAATTTATTTAGTAGAAGTATCTATTGCTATATTCGAGAAATATTTTGATATTGATTCAGGAATAGTTACACTTAACCGGTATATTAGAAATTTAAAGATAATTTTAGCTTTATCTGGAGAAGAAAATAAAGAATTAGAAAGTATTTTTGATTTCATATTTAATGGTGATAATCTTAGCATGACATGTGAAGAATGTGGGAGGATATATAAGTTCAATATCAATTTAGTGAGGGAAATAAAAGAAGATTATCTATATACTTGTCAGAATTGTGGTTTTGTAGAGAGACTAGGGCAATATTTTGTGAGTGATGAATTACTGAGTAATAAAAGAAATATTCTGATTGATAACTCGAATGATGAGAATTGGAAGCTGGTCTAGTACAATTAAAAGGTAGTACCGACATAAAAATCATAGTTTAGAAAGTTGTGAAGATTTTTGAAAAGCAATCAGAAAGGATAATATGAAATTTAAAGATTACACTTGGGATAAAGAGTTTGAAATAAAAGGATATTTTTCAGAACGTTCCGACGATATATTTAGTAAGGATAAGTTGAGCGGTATTTTACATTATTCTCCTAGTGAAATTGTATTAGAATTATTTGGTGGATTTGAAGAGGAATCAGGCATTTCATTCGGTTTTGGTAAGTGTTTGGAAAAGATATATGGCTTCTCCAGTAATGGTAATATTTTAATTTTAAATACTTATGGTGAACCAATGGTACATTCCTCATCTCCTGGATTTCCTATAACTAGATATAGAGTAAAAAATTTTAAAATTTACAGTGTATTTTATAATGAGCTTGGAAATTTTGATTATAGTTCTAAGGCCTTTAAAGATTTGATTAATGAATTAGATTCTGAAAAAATCAAGGAATATAAATTTAGCTTTGAACATATTGAGGAATGGATTGAAAAATCATTGGTAACTGTTAAATATAGAGATAATCAAACTATTTTTGAAAGTGCAGTAAGTGAATATCAACCAACAAAAGTGTTGATAAGATCACTAGGAATGCACTTTGAAGATGTGGCAATACTCCATTCTTCATATACAACTACGTCATTTACCAGTGATTATTTTATTAAACTTACTTCAGCTGATTTAAATATAAGATATTTTGATGAATTTTATCAAGCTTCACATAAGTTTAAGGAATTTATTGAGATTTTATCAAATATACCATTGTCTTTTACTAATATTGAATTTCTTGTTCTTTATAAAATGATAGATGGTAAGCGTATGCCACTTATAAAAGGCAAATTCTTTGTTCAGCATTCTAGAAAATCTCAAAAATGGAAATCGTATTCTCAGCAAGATATTTCTTTGAGGACATTAGAAGATAATTTTGAACATATTTTAAATCATTGGTTTGATAAATCTGAGGAACTTGAATTTATAGTGAGACAATTTTCAAAAAATCTTCATGGTGATTTATATTTGGAAGATCAGTTGGTTGATGCTATTAGGAATTTGGAAGTTTACTCTAGAAATTTTAAGAATTTTAAAATTCCGAAATGTTTATCTGATGTTGAAGAAAAAGCTAGACAATCTTTGTTTGACTTTATAAACACACATCTTTTAGAAGAGGTAAGAAGAAAATTTAGAAATAAATTGAAATTTAATCAAAAAGATCCTAACCTTGCCGAACGTTTAAAAAATTTATTCGATTCAATTGATGAGCTTAATCTGTCTAAAATTTTTTCGAATAGTGAGAGAGAATTACTAATAATAAAATTAATTCAAACACGAAATTACTATACTCATGGTGATTCGAAAGATAACTATCCAGAAATGATAACAGATATCAGGGAGATGTATGAAACAAAATTGCTTCTTCAAGAAGTTTTGAGATATTATATTTATCAAGAATTGGATATGAAATATAAATATAAAAATTTCTAAATGTAGTCTTCAATTTCTAAATATGAGATATTAATACTTTTAATAAAGTTTGTGTTTTTTGCGTACCAAAAATGGTGCGTTTCTTTTTTTGTGCTATAATAGAATAAATAAAAGGAGGGCTCTTATGATTGGAGAAAATATAAAAACATTACGTAAAACACATGATCTCACCCAACCTGAATTCGCAAAGATTATTGGCATCTCTCGAAATAGCCTGAGCCGTTATGAGAATGGGACAAGTTCAGTTTCGACAGAATTAGTAGATCGTATCTGCAAAAAATTTAATGTTTCCTATCTCGATATCGTAGGGGAGGAAAAAATGCTCACACCAGTAGAAAATTATCACTTAACATTAAAAATAGAATTGATAAAGGAACGAGGAGCGAATATCTTAGCGCAACTTTATCGCTTTCAAGATGAACAAGGAATTGCATTTGATGATAGTTCTAATCCTTGGGTTCTAATGAGCGATGATCTTTCTGATTTGATTAACACGAAGATTTATCTTGTTGCTACTTTTGAGGAAGTAGAGCGATATAATGGCTATTTGGATGGTATTGAACGTGTGCTAGAACAAGCTAGTCATCTGGTGGTGGCTTAATGAAATTAGATAAATTTAGCCAGGATGACTTTATTAAAGCCTCTAATCGACTCGTTCGTTCTTTAACTCGTGGAAAAACAACTTCATCTCAGCCCAAGGCTATTTTGCTTGGTGGGCAGAGTGGTGCTGGTAAGACAACGATTCATCGTATTAAACAAAGAGAATTTCAAGGAAATATCATTATCATTGATGGAGATAGTTATCGCTCTTTTCATCCTAACTACCTTGCTCTACAGGAAAAGTATGGCAAAGATAGTGTGGATTATACCAAAGTATTCGCGGGACAAATGGTTGAATATCTTGTAGATGAGTTGAGTAAACAAGGTTATCATTTATTAATCGAGGGTACCTTGAGAACAACCGAAGTTCCTCGGAAAACAGCACAATTATTGACAACTAGAGGCTATCAAGTTTCACTTGCACTGATTGCGACTAAGCCAGAATTGTCCTATCTCAGTACTTTGATACGTTATGAGGAGCTCTACGCCATAGATCCTAGTCAAGCTAGAGCGACTCCTAAAGCACACCATGATGGAATTGTAGAGCATTTGGTTGGTAACTTACGGGAGTTGGAAAAGGATAAACTTTTTAGACAAATTCAAATTTATCAAAGAGATCAATCGTGTGTTTATGATTCGCAAGTAGACGAAACCTTAGCAGCAGAAGTTCTACACGAATGCCTATTTGGAAAATGGAACACGGTGGAAAAAGAGATGTTGAAGATGGGACAGGAACGGTTGAGAGAACTGGGGGAAATTGATAAGTGAGGAAGGGCTAATTTATGAGTACATTAAAAAAGTAATTTATTTCCATAAATCTACAGCAATAGTTTTATACAGAAGCTAAGGATTTATTGTCCAGAGAAACCAAAATTGTATTAATTGATGAATTTGATAAAGTAAATACTGCTTTATACAATGTTATTATCAAATGTTTGATGAGGGAGAGTTGGAAGATATAAATTACTTGGTAGATGGTTCTATAGGGTAAAATTCACACCATTTAACTGAAACTTATTCAAATTAGTTGTAAATTTATTTTCAGGAAACACGGGGAAACGTTGATTTTAAAGGAATGACGAAAGAGTTAAAATAAAAATGTATCAAACCAGGTCTTAAGAAAGCTCGTAAAGCTAGACAGTTCTCTAAACGTTAAGAATTAGCTACAATACAGCATTTACAACACTTCATGCTTCACACCATGGGGTGTTTTTTTATGATTTTAAGCGAATTTTGAATCTTATTCGAATGGGAGTTTTTAAAATCAGGTTTCAGTGGTAGAAGTACCAAACTGGATTCTCAATAGTAAAATGATATCTCCTGCTAGTAAATCATCAGTTAATAGTTCTATGTTTCGCTTGGGAACGGACTTGGGATTTAGAAGCCAAGCATCCAAATCACGTTCAGGAGAGATGAAGGGTTTGACTTGGTGGTCTTTATAAAATATTTCTAAAATAGTATTTATGACATTCTCTTTCTGATTTTTCTTTAAAATTATAACAAATTTCTAACTAGTTTAAAAAAATTATAGACTGTCAAGTTTTTTTCTTGACACCTGTCAGGAATCTGATATAATAGAACATGTGCTAAATAGCTCAGCTATTTCACCGAAATAAAAAATAAGAAAAGAGACTTTAAAAATGGCAGTTAAAATCCGTTTGACTCGTATGGGTTCTAAGAAAAAACCTTTCTACCGTATCAACGTAGCAGATTCACGTTCACCACGTGACGGACGTTTCATCGAAACAGTTGGAACTTACAACCCACTTGTTGCTGAAAATCAAGTAACTTTGAAAGAAGATCGCGTTCTTGCATGGTTGGCTGATGGAGCTCAACCTTCAGATACAGTTCGCAACATCCTTTCAAAAGAAGGTGTATTGAAGAAATTCCACGATTCTAAATTCTCAAAATAAGTTTAAAGTAGGTTGACAGATGGATACGATTGAAAATCTCATTATTGCGATTGTGAAACCCTTGATTTCACAACCAGATGCCTTAACTATCAAGATTGAAGATACACCAGAATTTTTGGAATATCATTTGGATCTTGATCAAAGTGATGTGGGTCGTGTAATCGGTCGTAAGGGTCGCACTATTTCTGCGATAAGAACGATTGTCTACTCTGTCCCAACTGAAGACAAAAAAGTAAGAATCGTTATTGACGAAAAATAAGAAGGGCGGGACGAATGTCTCGCTTTTTTTGCAAGGAGCAGGATATGAAGGATTTAACGTTTAGACAATTACAAGACTACTTACTCGAACATTACCAGCAGTCTCGGACTGAGGAAGGTCTTTTTATCAAGCTAGTGGAGGAAGTCGGAGAAGTAGCCGAAGTTTTGAATGGGCGCTCTGGTCGAAAAGAGGGCGTTCAGGATTCGAACGAGGAACTAGCAAAAGAACTGGCTGATATCATTCACTACACCGTCGCAATCGCAGCCATCAACCATATTGATCTTACCAAGACTATCTTTGAGAAAGATAAAACTGCAGCCATCAAGTATCAACATGAACGTGATTTGGAAGGATTTTTGAAGAACTTCTAAGAGAATAAGAAATAATTTTGTACTAATAAAGAAGATTTCACCTATATTGTTCTAGCTAGTAAATAGAAAACAATGAAATTGGCAGTTTATATTATCAAAGTAAGGAATATCAAAGAGGTAGACAAGCTAGAACTTGTGAGACAAGAACGAGAAAAGCAGGTCAGAATAGCTGACTCCTTTATAGTTAATGAGAAAGAATTTATCAGCTTGAAAGAAGGATAGTAGACATAAAATATCAATCCTAGAAATAGCATCTAGGATTTTACTATGCTAAAATGGAAAGATAGTCTCAAAAATTCTAATCGATCTATCTTGAGAATAGCTACTTTTAAGGGAGTAATAATCTATGAACGAGAAAACAAAAGCATACCTAGCGGCCTTATCCTTTTCAGCCATCATTGGTTTTTCTTTTTTATTTACTAAGATAGCTTTGGGCTATGCCAGTCCTCTCACCAACTTGGCACATCGCTATACAATCGCTGCTCTGGTATTGGTCATCCTTCATCAAACAAAACTTATCAATGTGAGTTTAAGTAGAAAAGCTATTCTTTCTATTCTGCCGATGAGTATTTTCTATCCACTCCTCTTCTTTATTTTCCAATCCTTTGCTTTACAGTATATATCGTCTTCTGAAGCTGGAATTCTACAGGCTCTTGTACCGATTTTTACTCTCCTTTTGGCATCGATCTTTCTCAAGGAAAAGACAAGCTTGCTGAAGAAATTCTTTTTAATTTTATCCGTAGCAGGAGTAGTTTTCATCTTCCTTAGCAAAGGAGCAAATTTTAGTAAGGAAACTGCTATCTTTGGCTTTCTCTTGATGTTGGGATCTGTTCTCGCCAATGCAATAAACAATATCCTCAGCAAGGCTAAAGGAGGTCGCTATCGGGCCATGGATATGACAGCTGTTGTGATATTTGTTGGTTTCGTCACCTTTAATACGCTGAGTCTGACCACGCACTATCTAGAGGGGAACATATTAGCTTACTTTGCGCCACTTGGACAGGTATCTTATATTCTTTCAATTCTCTATTTGGGAATTCTAGCCTCTATTGTTACTGGTAGTCTCTCTATCTATGCTATTGTTCGACTTGGAGCATCGACCGTCAGTGTCTTTGGTAATCTTGGAACAGTTTTGACCATTTTAGCCGGGGCTATTATCCTCCACGAACCAATTTATAGCTGCCATGTAATCGGAGCAACTTTGATTATTGCTGGAATTTTAGGCATGAATCTGATGAGAAAGAAGTAAAGATTGCTTAGCAGTCTTTTTCTTAATCTAAATAATACAGAAAATTCAAAATTTTTAATGTAATTAAGTTTGGAACACGATGATTTTAATATAGCGTGATAAAATAGATAAAAAGAATGACACTAGGATAAAGAGGAGAGAGTGTAATAATGAAGCAAAATGATATTGCTGAAGCTATTGCTTTTTATAATAGAGAACCTGAGATGTTAAAACGTCACCTTATACCAGTCGTAGATTGTGATTTGGTTGTTTATCATCGTCCGGGAAACGCAAATAAAGGCCACATTATTTTTTATCATGGAGCTTGTGGACGTAGTCAGATGTGGGCCCACCAGTATGATGCTTTTGATGGATTTGACCTTTACTTTGTCAATGTTAGAGGTCAGGGGGAATCACCTATGAAAGTTGGCCTACCTGACTTAGAAGGCGCTGTTCAAGATGTAGATGCTATTTTGTCCTATTTCCAGCTAGATAAGGCGATATTGGTTGGTCATTCTTGGGGAGGAAACCCACTTCAAGAGTACACCTATCGCCATCCAGAAAGAGTCCTAGCCTTGGTCATGGTAGATAGTTGGGGACAGCACCGTTACCTATCAGATAAAGAAAAAGGTCGAATCAAATATAGTTCTCTTATGTATAAAACGATTCCTTGGAAGGTGATTGCAGACAAGAACTCAAAAATGTGTACTAATAACCCTATCACAAGAGAGTTGGTCAAGACGGCTATTATAGAAACTGGGCGAGATGTTTTCTTGAACCTTGGAATCACGGGTTTCTTAGCTGTCCACGAGATAGAGGGTTATCATGGAAATCCTCCTATGCTTTTAGTAAGAGGAGAAAATGATTTTCCCAAACACCTAAAAATGATCTACGATGGTATCATTGCCTTAAATCCCAATGCGCGTCAAGTAACGATTTCAGATAGCAAACACCAACCGATGAATGATCATCCTGAAGAGTTTAATCAGATAATTGGTGAATTCTTTGAAGAAGTAGTAGCTCTGTAAGATGAGATTTATCCAACTTGAGAAAATCCCTGGAACGTGATAAAATAAAGGATAGAAATAGAGTACAGGAGACAAGATGAACTACTTTAATGTTGGGAAAATCGTCAATACGCAGGGTTTGCAGGGTGAGATGCGAGTCTTGTCTGTGACGGATTTTGCAGAAGAACGGTTTAAAAAAGGGGCTGAGCTGGCCTTGTTTGATGAAAAAGATCAGTTTGTTCAAACAGTAACTATTGCTAGCCACCGTAAACAGAAGAACTTTGACATCATTAAATTCAAAGATATGTACCATATCAACGCTATCGAAAAGTACAAAGGATACAGTCTCAAAGTTGCTGAGGAAGATTTGAACGATCTAGATGATGGTGAATTCTACTATCACGAGATTATCGGTTTGGAAGTCTATGAGGGAGAGAACCTGATTGGAACCATCAAGGAAATCCTGCAACCAGGTGCTAACGATGTCTGGGTGGTCAAGCGAAAAGGTAAACGTGATTTGCTTTTACCTTATATCCCACCAGTGATTCTCAATGTTGATATTCCAAATAACCGCGTCAATGTGGAAATCTTAGAAGGGTTAGATGATGAAGATTGATATTTTAACCCTCTTTCCAGAGATGTTCTCTCCACTGGAGCACTCAATTGTTGGAAAGGCTCGTGAAAAAGGGCTCTTGGATATCCAGTATCATAATTTTCGAGAATATGCTGAAAAGGCCCGCCATGTCGACGATGAGCCATACGGAGGCGGACAGGGAATGTTGCTCCGAGCACAACCTATTTTCGATGCCTTTGACGCTATTGAAAAGAAAAATCCGCGCGTGATTCTCCTCGATCCAGCTGGAAAGCAGTTTGATCAGGCTTATGCTGAGGATTTGGCTCAAGAGGAAGAACTTATCTTTATCTGCGGTCACTATGAGGGCTATGATGAGCGCATTAAGACCTTGGTGACAGATGAGATTTCCTTGGGGGATTATGTCCTTACTGGAGGAGAGTTGGCGGCTATGACCATGATTGATGCTACGGTCCGCCTGATTCCAGAAGTGATTGGCAAGGAATCTAGCCACCAAGATGATAGTTTTTCCTCTGGACTTCTAGAATATCCTCAGTACACACGCCCTTATGATTATCGAGGCATGCTTGTGCCAGATGTACTGATGAGTGGGCATCATGAAAAGATTCGTCAGTGGCGCCTGTATGAGAGTTTAAAGAAAACCTATGAACGCAGACCGGATTTGCTTGAACATTATCAACTGACGGCAGAAGAAGAAAAAATGCTGGTAGAAATCAAAGAAAACAAAGAATAAAGGAGAAACCTATGCAAGTAATCAAACGTGATGGAGAAATTGCCGAATTTAATCCAGATAAGATTTACCAAGCTATCTTAAAGGCAGCCCAGACTGTCTATGTATTGACAGATGATTTGCGTCAAAACCTTGCACAAGTCACCAAGAAAGTGGTTTTGGATTTGGAAGAGGCAAAGGTAGAACGTGCCACTATTAGCATGATTCAGTCTATGGTTGAACATCGTTTACTGGGTGCAGGTTACATTACCATTGCAGAACACTACATTTCCTATCGTTTACAACGTGACTTGGAAAGAAGTGGTTATGGAGATCATATCGCGGTTCATTTACATTTTGAACAAGTTCGCTAAGAAAAAAGAGTGGGATGAAGCAACTACATCTCACTCTTTCTTAAATCTATTTTTTTGGGCTGTTTGGACTGTTGAAGGGACAAATCGCAGGCGTTGAATATCGCTTATGCGGATAATACGGGTCACATTTTTGGCAAAATTTTTCACGATAATTTGCTGGCGTTGCTGATCGTATTTGATGATATCACCTGTAAAACTTGTCTCAGACAAGATAAGGTGAACAGCGGTTTGTTTCTGGATAGCCTCTTCAATAGTGGCTGTAAGGGAGTTGGTTTCAGTCTGGTCAGGTTGGTCATGTCCATTTAAAAAGTCATGTATTTTATCTAAAACTTGCTGGAATTTATGTCTCATATTGGCCTCCCTTCTTTTATATCAATATTATATAAAATTTTCCTAAAATCTACAAGATTTTACGAATAATCAAATGAAAGTTAAAAAAGGAGAAGAAAATGGCAGAATTTACATTTGAAATCGAAGAGCATTTGCTGACTCTTTCTGAAAACGAAAAAGGTTGGACCAAGGAAATCAACCGTGTGAGCTTTAATGGTGCCCCTGCAAAGTTTGATATTCGTGCTTGGAGTCCAGACCACACTAAAATGGGTAAAGGGATTACCCTCTCTAATGAAGAATTTCAAACCATGGTGGATGCCTTTAAAGGCAAATAATACTCTTCGAAAATCAAATTCAAACCGCGTCAGCTTCGCCTTGCCGTCCTCAAGTACAGCCTGCGGCTAGCTTCCTAGTTTGCTCTTTGATTTTCATTGAGTATAAGTTTTCAAAATGAAAGAAAAGGATATTGAGTCATGACAACTCGATATCCTTTTTTAGTTAGCAAAGTAAGCCTGATTTTTAAGGCGTTGAAGTAGTGGACGGCTAATAATACTAATGGCAATAATTTTACCAAGATCTGGGATGATAAAAGGAAGAACCCCTATAACAAGAGCTTTTTCAAATGGCATTCCAGCTAGGAAATGCAATCCAATGATTCCACCAACAAAGACAAGTGTATCTCCCAAGAGATTTGCTAGAAAAATTCTGACAAAACCACTATTGCTGTTAGTTAGAGAAGAGGTAAGTCCAGAATAAACAAGATAAAACCAAAGATAACCTGCAGTAGGACCAACCAACGCCTGCAATCCTGCTCCACCTCCTGCAAAGACAGGAAGACCGATAGCACCTAGAAGAAGATAGAGTACAACAGAAAGTACAGCCTCTCTGGGTCTAAAGACAGTAGCAATCAAGCCGATTGCAAAGTTCTGCAGAGTGAAGGGAACAGGTCCAATTGGAAGACTGATTTGTGCCAATACAGCAATGAGAGCAGCCCCAATAGCAGGGATAGCATAAACGTGAGCTTTTTTCAAAATAGTTAACCTCTTTTCTAATGTATAGTAACAATTATACTCGTAAGAACATTATTGTCAACCTATTTTATAGAAAAAGGTAACAAACACTGTAACGGCCGATTTGCTGACTGGGTAAGTTTTTTTCATCGATTCGTAAATCATCAAAAAAGAAGCAGACACATTTGTATGAGCCTACTGAAAAAGTCATCAAATTGATGGCTTTTTTGTTATACTAGAGATGAGGTGAAATAATGCTTGATAATCA